>DASUNK010000201.1:0-6428 GCA_036277195.1 Longimicrobiaceae bacterium
GGCGAGTTCCTGGACATCGAGATCTACGGCATCCTGCGCGACGAGCAGGACGCGCCGTAGCTCAGCTCCCCGGCGGCGCGGGCGGGGCGGACGGCTCGGCCAGCTTGCGGTAGAACTCCTTCTGCTCGCCGAGCTCGTGCACGTCGGTGCGCACGGCCTGGATCTCCTGCTCCACCAGCGCCAGGCGCCGCTCCAGCGTCTGCATCTCCAGGCTCGTCTGCCGGGCCTGGAGCACCTTGACGTACGCCTCGATCACCGGCTTCAGCGCGATGCGCGCCGTGAGCCCCGCCACGGGCACGAACACGATCAGGAAGCCGGCCAGGATGCCCAGCATGTCTTCGTCCATCGTTCAGCTCGGGAGAATGGTGGTGGGAACGGGCGCCCGCAGCAGCGCCACGAAGCGGTCGGCGACGGCGGCCCACGAGAACGACCGCGCCGTGTGCCGCGCGGCCGAGGCGGAGAAGGCGTCCAGGGCGGCGCGGTCCTCCCGGTAGCGGAGGACGGCGCGGGCGAAGGCGCCGGCGTCGCGGCTGGGGAGGAGGTGTCCGTTCTCCCCCTCGCGCACCACGTCGCTGATCCCCTCCAGGTCGGCGGCGAGCACGGGGAGCCCGCACATCCCCGCTTCCAGCATCACCACGCCGAAGCCCTCGATGTCGCCCGGGACGTGGACGTTGGGCATGACGAACAGGTCCGCGCCGCGGTAGAGGGTGCGCAGCCTCTCCTCCGACACCCGCCCCAGCAGCCGCACCCGACCCTCCAGCCCGTGCCGCGCGGCGGCGGCGCGGATGGCCGGCGTCGTCGGCCCCTCGCCGCTCACCAGGTAGTGCACGTCGGCGGGGAGGCGCGGCATCACCGCGTCGGCGAACCACTGGAACCCCTTGCGCTCCTGGTGCCGCCCCACGCTGCAGAGGAGGAGCGCGTCCGCCGGCACCGCCCCCCCGATGGCCCGCAGCAGCTCGCGGCGGGCGGCGGCGCGGTCCGGCGGGGGGGAGAAGAGCTCGGTGTCCACCCCGCACGGCACCACGTGCGTCACCTCGGGGCGCAGCCCGCGCGCGAAGCACTCCCGGGCGGTGGCGCGGCTGATGGGGAAGGCCGCGTCGAGCGCCCCCAGCACCCGCCGCACGAAGGGCTGGTACCCGGGCGCGGGGAGGGTCACGTCGCGCCCGATGGGGATGGCGGCCACCCGCGCGCCGGCTGCGTGGATGGAGCGCCGCAGCAGGAGCGCGGTGGACGCGGTGACCAGCGAGGAGAAGAGCACCACGTCGATCCGCTCCTCCTCCACCAGCCGCGGCACGCGCCGCAGCACCTTCAGCAGGTAGCCGGGGATGCGGTACGGCGTGCCCTTCCACGAAGTTTCCAGCAGGAGCGAGGAGAGCCGCACCGCCGGGTGCGCGGCCAGCGCGGCGTGCAGCCCCTGCGCCACCCGCTGCATCCCGCCCAGGTTGGAGAGCGGGTCGCCGGGGAGCGGGAAGGAGTGCGAGACGAAGAGGAGGCGCAGCGGGCGCGGGGGGAGCGGCTGCGACACGTCAGGCGGCCCCGGCCTCCGCGCGCTCCACCTCCACCGCGTTGTCGTAGAAGGTGGCGCCGCCGCCCAGGTCCGTGAGGCGCTGGCTGGTGGTGTCGTTGACGGTGCGCCCCCCCTCGGAGCGGCTGGCCCAGCGCACCCCGTACGAGGCGGCCGTCCCCGGGCGCACGTCGTCGGTCACCCGCGCCCGGGCGAAGAACCAGCCGCGCCCGTTCCAGGCGCGCACCCGGTCGCCGTCGGCCACGCCGCGGGGCGCCGCGTCGTCCGGGTGCAGCAGCAGCTTCGCCTCGCCCGCCGCCCGCGCCAGCGCGGGCACGTTCACGAAGGTGGAGTTCATGAAGCCGTGCTCCGGCGGCGAGAGGAGCATGAGCGGGAAGCGCGCGGCCAGCGCCGGGTCCGCCTCGGCGCCCTCGGCGGGGGGCACGTAGTCGGGGAGCGGGTCCACCCCCAGCCGCTCCAGCTCGGGCGCCAGGAACTGGATCTTCCCCGTGGGCGTGCCCAGCTGCCGGGCTTCGGCGTACGGGCGCCAGTCGCGCGGCAGGTTCAGCCGGCACCACCCCTGCTCCAGCAGCCGCTCGAAGGTGACGCCTTCCAGGTTCGGGTGGCCCGAGGCCAGCGCCTGGCGGATGAGGTCGAGGTCGCTCTCGCGGAACTCGGGCTCGTCCAGCCCCATGCGCGCGGCCAGCCGGCGGAAGATCTCGGCGTTGGGGAGGCTCTCCCCCACCGGGGCCACGGCGGGGCGGTTGAGGGTGACGTAGACGTGGCCGTAGGTGGCGTGCACGTCCCAGTGCTCCAGCTGCGTGGTGGCGGGGAGCACCCAGTCCGCGTAGTCGGCGGTGTCGGTGCGGAAGTGCTCCAGCACCACGGTGAAGAGGTCCTCGCGGCGGAGCCCCGCGCGCACGCGGGCCAGGTCGGGCGCCACGGCGCCGGGGTTGGAGTTGTAGACCACCAGCGCCCGCACCGGCGGGCCGCCCACCCCCGCGTCGGGAAGGGTGAGGGCGTCGCCGAGCCGCACCATGTTGACGGTGCGGGTGCCGGGCGGAACCCAGTCCGGCCGCTCCAGCGCCGCCACGTCGAGCTTGAAGGCGCCGGAGGTGGAGAGGGTGGCGCCGCCGCCGGGGTCGCGCCACGCCCCCGTGACCGCGGGGAGGAGGGAGATGGCCCGCACCGCCGCGCCGCCGCCGGCGTGCCGCTGCAGCCCGTAGTTGAGCCGGATGAAGGTGGGCCGGGCGAGGGCGTACTCGCGCGCCAGCGCCTCGATGCGCTCCGCCGGGAGGCCGGTGACCTCGGCCGTGCGCGCCGGCGCCCACCGGCGTGCCACCCGCTCGCGCAGCGCCTCCCATCCCACCGCGTTCTCCCGGAGGTACGCCGCGTCCTCCATCCCGTCGCGGAAGATGACGTGCATCATCCCCAGCGCCAGCGCGGCGTCCGTGCCGGGGCGGATCGGGAGCCACTCGTCGCACTGGCGGGCGGTGCGGGTGCGGATCGGGTCGATGGCCAGCAGCCGCGCCCCGTGCTCGCGGGCGCGCAGGAGCGCCGGCCACAGGTGCGGGTTGGAGGTGAGGGTGTTCGTCCCCCAGAGGAGCACCAGCCGCGCGTGCCCGGCCTCCTCGGGGGTGGGGCCCAGGCGGTCGCCGTAGCCGGCCTTCCACGCCTCGCTCCCCGCCGCCGAGCAGATGGTGCGCGCCAGCAGGCTGGCGCCGAGGCGGTGGAAGAAGCGCCGGTCCATGGACGAGCCCTGCACCAGCCCCATCGTCCCCGCGTACGAGTAGGGGAGGATGGCCTGCGGGCCGTCCGGTCCGGCGCGGATCTCGTCCAGCCGCCGGGCGATGTCGTCGAGCGCCTCGTCCCAGGTGGCCGGCTCGAAGCGCCCTTCGCCCTTGGGCCCCACGCGGCGGAGCGGTACGGTGAGCCGCTCCGGGTGGTAGGTGCGCTCCACGTAGCGGTTGACCTTGGCGCAGAGGAAGCCCTGCGTCACGGGGTGGTCCGGGTCGCCCTGCACGCGCACGGCGCGCCCTTCCTCCACGTGCACCAGCATGGCGCAGGTGTCCGGGCAGTCGTGCGGGCAGGCCCCGCGCACGACGCCGGTGCGCGCCAGCGGCAGCTCCGCAGGGAGGGTGGCCATCGCTACTGCACCCCGGTGTGGTTGTTGGCGCGGTTCACGTCGATCAGCACCCAGTCCGGGTCGAGCGCCACGTGGTCGGGCCACTCGGCGCTGATCACGTCGATCACCTGCCGGCGCTCGCGCGAGGTCAGCGTCTGGCGCACGTCGCGCACCTGCAGCGTCACCGGCATCCACGCCTCGCCGGTGCGCGTCACCACCACCCGCGTGCGCCAGCGCCCGTCGGACAGCCGCTCGGCGCGCGCCTCCGCCACGGCGTAGTCGAGCTTGTCGGTGCGCTCGATCCACTGCCCGAAGAACCAGTCCAGCTCCTGGCCGGACACGTCCTCGGCCACGCGCTGGAAGTCCGCCCCGGTGACGTGCTTCAGCCGGTGGCGCGCGTAGAACTCGCGCAGCACGCGCCGGAAGGTGTCTTCTCCCAGCAGCTCGCGCAGCATGCGGAAGACGGCCGAGGCCTTGGTGTAGGTCATCGCGCTGTAGATGCGCGGATTCACGTAGTCCGCGCCCGGGAGCGCGATCGGCTGCACCGAGTCCGTCCGCTCCAGCCGCTCCAGCCCCACCATCGTCTGGTACCAGACGTCCGGCGTCCCCTTCTCCTCCTCGTACCAGGCATCGATGAAGGAGGTGAAGCCCTCGTCCATCCACCCCTCGCGCCACTCGTTGTTGGCGAAGATGCCGTGCAGGTACTGGTGGGTGACCTCGTGCACGATCAGCCCCTCGGAGGCGGAGCCGTCCATCACCAGCATGGGGAACTCGGTGCCGCCGCTCTCCAGCCGGTGCAGGTTGGTGAGCTGCGGCCAGGGATACGGCCCGAAGATCCCCTGCAGCCAGGCGAGCGCGTCGTAGGTGCGGCGGGCGGCGGCGCCCTCCCAGTCGCTCCCCCGGTCCTCGGGCCAGAAGAGCACGTGGATCGGGGGAAGGTCGCGGCGGGTTCCGTCGGCGTGCAGCGACATGCGGGTGACCCCCTCGTGCACGAAGCGCGGGTCCGCGCTCCAGGCGAAGTGGTGCACGCTGTCGGCACGGAAGCGCACCCGCTTGCGGCCGGCCCCGGCGGCGGCGTCGAGCAGCCCGAGCGGCTCGAAGGGGCGCGCCGGGTAGTAGCGGCGCTCGAAGTCGCTCACCTCCCACCCCGGATTCCCCTCCACGGCCACGCCGGTGGCGCCGATCACCTGGTCCGCGGCCACGTCGAGGAGCACGTCGTAGGCGGCGAACTCGCCGTAGAACTCGCCCTGCGGCAGCAGCGGCTGCACCGCCCAGCCGGTGTGGTCGAAGACGGCGATGCGCGGGTACCACTGCGCCCAGTCCAGGTGGCGGCCGCGCCGGCCCTGGCGGCGGGGGAGGGTGGAGGGGCGGGCCTCCCAGTCCATCGTCACCGTCACCGAGGCGCCGGGGCGCAGCGGCGCGGCCAGGGGGATGACGGCCACGGTCGAGTCCGGCGCGCCGGGATAGGCGGGGCGCACGTCGCGGCCGTCCACCTGCACGCGGGTGAAGCGCTCGTAGGCGTGGTCGGCCGGACCCAGGTCCTGGAAGCGCCGGTTGCCGAGCGTCAGCTCGCGCCGGGCCCAGGCGCTGTTGGGGCGGAAGGCGTTGAGGTGCTGGTGGACGTACAGCGAGTCGAGGGGAGTGCGCGAGTGGTTGGTGTAGCGCAGCCGCGCGCGGCCGTGCAGCACGCCGGCCTGGTCGTCGAGGCGGGCCTCGATGCGGTAGTCCACGCCCTGCTGGAAGTAGCCGGTGTCCTGGGGGGCGGCCGTGGCCAGGGCGAGCAGAAGGCTGATCATCTCGTTCGCTCGGGGTGCGGGTGAGTGCGCCGGAGAACATGCACGCGCCGGGCGATCGAGACAATCCCGGGCCCCCTCCCTGGCTCGCATTACTCGCCTGTCCCTCCCCCGTTCCGGGGGAGGGGGATCTCCGGCCCTCGCACGCGGCTTTCATTCCGGGCGAGGAACGAGCACGGAATCTACTTGCCCTGCAAGGAAGCAGGTCGCAGCTTGTGCCGGCCTTTCCTCCCTCCTTCCCTTCATCTCCCGTGACCCACGCGCCCAACGAGACCTTCCGCCTGCGTGCCTACCGCGCGGTGTTCGCGCTGGCCGGCGCGTACAACCTGGCGTTCGGGGCGTGGGCGGGGCTGCGCCCGCTCGACTTCTTCCGCGTGTTCCGGATGGAGGCGCCGCGCTACCCGGCCATCTGGGCGTGCCTGGGGATGGTGGTGGGCATCTACGGCCTGCTCTACCTCTACGCCGCGCGCCACCTCGACCGCGCGGAGCCGATCATCGCCGTGGGGCTGCTGGGGAAGATCCTGGGACCGATCGGGCTGGTGACGACGGCACAGGGCGAGTTGCCGGCCTACATGCTGTCGCTGCTGGCGCTCAACGACCTGGTGTGGTGGCTCCCGTTCGGGCTCTTCC
The DNA here is from genome assembly GCA_036277195.1 of Longimicrobiaceae bacterium. GTDB lineage: Bacteria > Gemmatimonadota > Gemmatimonadetes > Longimicrobiales > Longimicrobiaceae > Longimicrobium. Next base: position 6,053 of record DASUNK010000201.1, read on the forward strand.
TGCTGGAGCGGTGGCGCGGCGCCGCGCGGCTGCGGGCGCTGGCGCCGTGGGCGTGCGCCGCGCTGACCGCACTCGCCCTGGCCGCCATGGCGCTGGTGCTGCGCCCCGGTGTGGAGGTGGAGCCCGAGGTGGCCCGGCGGGTGGCGTACATCCGCGGCCACCTCGCCGCGTGGCGGCTGGGGTGGGCCACGTGGATGGCGGCCGCCATCGCCCTCACCGGGTTCTACGCCTGGTGGGGCGCGCGGGCGCGCGACGGGCGGCTGGCGCTGCTCGCCGTGCTCGCCGCGGGGGTAGGGCTGGCATTCGACCTGGTGGGCGAGTCGCTCTACGCGGCCTGGCTCCCGGGCCTGAAGAACGAGGACTTCGAGGTGATGCA
>DASUNK010000202.1:0-8820 GCA_036277195.1 Longimicrobiaceae bacterium
TTGAGGATCTTGCCGAGCGTTCCCGCCGCGGGGGCGGAGACCTCGACGTTGATCTTGTCCGTCTCCAGCTCCACCAGCAGCTCGTCGCGGGCGACGGAATCGCCCTCCTGCTTCAGCCACCGCCCCACGGTGGCCTCGACCACGGACTCGCCCAGCGGGGGGACTCTGATCTCGACCGCCATCTGCTTCCGCTCCGGAATGGTTCGGGACGTGTCAGCGCGCGGGGACGGCCGCGGGCTCGGGGGCGCCGGCGAGCGCCTCGCGCACGATGCGCTCCTGTTCGGCCGCGTGCCGGTGCGCGTACCCCTCGGCGGGGCTGGCGCGCTCGGGGCGGCCCACGTAGCGCGGCGCCTCGCCCAGCAGCGCGGCCAGGCGCGGCACCACGAAGCTCCACGCGCCCATGTTCTTCGGCTCCTCCTGCACCCACACCACCTCCTGCAGCGCCGGGAGGGCGGCCGCCACCCGCTCCAGCTCTTCGGCCGGGAAGGGGTAGAGCTCCTCCACCCGCGCCACGGCCACCCGCTCGGCGCCCTCCAGCGCCTCGCGCCGGGCCGCCAGGTCCACGTACACCTTGCCGCTGCACAGCACCAGCCGGGTCACCTCCCCGGCGCGCTCCTCCAGCCCGGAGTCCGGGAGCACGGGCTGGAAGCGCCCGGCGGCGAGCTGCTCCAGCCGCGAGGCCGCCAGCGGGTGGCGCAGCAGGCTCTTGGGGCTCATCACCACCAGCGGCCGCGGGTCCGCGTCCAGCAGCCGCGCCTGCCGCCGCAGCAGGTGGAAGTACTGGGCGCTGGTGGTGCAGTTCGCCACGCGCAGGTTGTCCTCGGCCGACAGCTGGAGGAAGCGCTCCAGCCGGGCGCTGGAGTGCTCCGGCCCCTGCCCCTCGTAGCCGTGGGGGAGGAGGAGCGTCAGCCCCGAGGTCTGCTGCCACTTCTGGTACGAGGCGGCCAGGTACTGGTCGATGATGACCTGCGCGCCGTTGGCGAAGTCGCCGAACTGCGCCTCCCAGAGCACCAGCGCCTGGGGGTCGCCCACCGAGTAGCCGAACTCGAAGCCCACCGCCGCCATCTCGGAGAGGGGCGAGTTGTGGATCTCGAACGAGGCCCGCGCCTGCGGCAGGGTGGCCAGCACGTTCAGCCGGTCGCCGGTGCGGGCGTCGTGCAGCACCACGTGGCGGTGGCTGAAGGTGCCGCGCTCGGCGTCCTGCCCGGTGAGCCGCACCGGCACCCCCTCCGCCAGCAGCGAGGCGAAGGCCAGCGTCTCGGCGTGCCCCCAGTCGATCCCCCCCTGCTCCCCCAGCGCGTCGCGCCGCTTCTGGAGCACGTTCTTCTCCAGGCGCGGGTTGGGGGTGAAGCCCTCCGGGCGGGTGAGCAGCGCCTCGTTCAGCGCGCGCAGCGTCTCGGCGGGCACCGCCGTCTCCTCGTCCGCGCGGTGGCCGTTGCGCGAGTGCTCCTCCTCGTCGGCGTAGCCCTCGGCCTCGCCGAGCGACTCGAGCGCCCCGGCCAGCTCGTCCAAGACGCGCTGGAGCACGGCGTCGGCCTCCTCCTGCGTCACCACCCCCTCGGCCACGAGCGCCTGCGCCAGCCGCGCGCGCGCGGTGGGGTGGGTGCGGATGGCCTCGTACATCACCGGCTGGGTGAAGAGCGGCTCGTCGCCCTCGTTGTGCCCCCAGCGGCGGTACCCCACCAGGTCGATGACGAAGTCCTTGCCGAACTTCACGCGGTAGGCGTGCGCCAGCCGCGCCACGGCCAGGCACGCCTCGGGGTCGTCGGCGTTGACGTGCACCACCGGCACCTCGAACCCCTTGGCCAGGTCGCTGGCGTAGCGGGTGGAGCGGGCCTGCCAGGGGTCGGTGGTGAAGCCCACCTGGTTGTTGGCGATGAGGTGCAGCGTGCCGCCCACCGCGTAGCCGGGGAGGCTCTGCAGGTTGAAGGTCTCCGCCACCACGCCCTGGCCGGGGAAGGCCGCGTCGCCGTGGATGAGCACGGCCAGCGCCCGGCTGTGGTCCACCTGCGGCGGGCCGGGGCGGGAGGTGTCGTCCTGGGCGGCGCGGGTCATCCCCACCACCACCGGGTTCACGAACTCCAGGTGGCTGGGGTTGGGCGAGAGCCAGACGGCGACGGGACGCCCGTCCACCTCGCGGTCGTCGCGCCACCCCATGTGGTACTTCACGTCGCCCGAGTGCTCGTCGGGGTTCTGGGCCGCGTCGATGTCCGGTTGCTGCTGGGCGCTCTGGAAGCCCTTCAGCATCAGCGCGTACGGCTTCTCCAGCACGTGGGTGAGCACGTTGAGCCGCCCGCGGTGCGCCATGCCGATCAGCACGTCGGTGGCGCCGGCCGCCGCGGCCTCGCGGATGATCTCGTCGAGCATGGGGACCATGGCGTCGGTCCCCTCGATGGAGAAGCGCTTCTGCCCGAAGAAGGCGCGGTGGAGGAACTTCTCGAACCCCTCCACCTGCGAGAGCCGCTCCAGCAGCCAGCGCTTGCGCTCGGGGGGGAGGGGCTGCGCGTAGCTCCCCCGCTCGATGGCCTGCCGCATCCACGCCCGCTCCTCGGGGACGGGGATGTGGTGGTACTCGAAGCCGGTGGTGCCGGAGTAGAGGCCGCGCAGGCGCCGCACTTCCGCCAGGGCGTGGGGCGAGCGCGGGTCGTGCCCCAGCGAGACGCTGGCGGGGAGCGCCTCCAGGTCGCCCTCGGTGAGGCCGAAGAAGGCGGGCTCCACCGCCGGGTCCACCCGCGGGGCGGAGCCGAGCGGGTCGAGCCGGGCCAGGGTGTGCCCACGCACGCGGATGGTGCGCGTCAGCTCGCGGGCGGCCACCAGCTTGTCGACGTCGACCGCCGGACCCCCCGCGGCGGCGGCGGGGGCCGCGGCGCCGGGCTCCGCGGGGAGCGAGGCGAAGTACTCGCCCCACGGCGCCTCGACGGACTGCGGGTCGATGCGCCAGCGGTCGTATAGCTCCTGCACGTAGGCCGCGTTGGGCCCGTGGAACTCGCGGAAGTCGGTCATCGGTGCACGCGATGCATGGAAAACGCGGGCGACAACTTAAGCGCCGCCCGGGGGAGCCGCCACCGCACATCCGGGACCGGTACGGTACGGCTCCAGCAGCGCCGCCAGGTCCGCGCGCACCCACGCCTCCGCGTCGCCCTCGCGGTAGATGGCCCAGGAGATGAGCGAGCCGCCGATCACCGTCTCCACCAGGCGGGCGAGCCGCTCCGTGTCGCCGGCGCGCAGCTCGCCGGCCTCCACCGCGGCACGCACCAGCGCGTGCAGCCCCACCCGGTTGGCGCGCCCGTGCGCCAGGGCCAGGCGGTGGAAGTCGGGGTCGGTGAGGTCGATCTGCAGGAAGGCGAGGTGGTTGGAGAGCGCCTCCGGGGTCTCGGCCATCTGCGCGGTGCAGGTGGCCGCGGCGAAGAGCGCCTCCAGCGGCGAGGCGTGGGTGGCGCGGATGGCCTCGTACGGGTCGCCCTCCCCGCCCCCCTGCTGGGCGAAGGCCAGCAGCAGCCCGCGCTTGGAGCCGAAGCGCTGCACCAGCGTGGCGGGGGAGAGCCCCACCTCGGCGGCCACCTCGGCCAGGGTGAGGCGCACCGGGCCCACCCGGGCGATGGCGCGCGCGGTGGCCGCGAGGATCTCGGCGTCGGTGGCGGTGCGGGGGCGAGGGGTCATCGGCACAACGGTCGGTGATTATAAATGACCGTTAATTTATCGTGCCGGACAGGGGAGGGCGCAAGGCGGGGGCAAAACAAGGCGCCGCCCCGGACCTTGCGGCCCGGGGCGGCGTCTGCCAGTCCGGCGCGCGAGCGCCGAGCCTGGACGTCCAGATGGATTCTCTCAGAGAGCCGATCCGCTGTCTTCTGGAGCTGGTCGCCACATTGAGCCAGGTTTTGGCCCAACCCGCGGACGGTTTCCCGTCCGGCTCCTCCGGCCCCTGCCCGTCTCCCCCCTAGGGAAGTTTGGGCGACTAACCTTGGGCTTTCGCCCAGGTCGCAGGGCGCAGCGACAACGACCGCGTAATCCAGCCCACCTATCCCTCCACCCGAACAGGCACAGTGCCTCGGCCTTTTCCCCTCCCGGCGCCTCGCGGCCTCCGGAAGCGGTTCACGGGCGTCCCCGCGATGACTCCAGCGCCTGCATCCTGGGTCAATGAATAATCGCCCCTCGCGGGCCCGTCAAGGGCTTTGTTGCGGCCCACGTATCACTTTCGTAAATCGTTGGATAGCAAAGCGTTGCACGAAAAGTCTCCGCCGTGGCTGGCGCCCCCTCCCGGCCGTCGCGCAGGGCCGTTTTTTCCACCGGATGTTTATCTCCTTGAAGGGGCTGGAGATACCCCCGGAGGGGCGTGCATGAGGCCGCTTCCGAGCGCCGGCCGGACGGACCGGCTCCAGCGTCCGGATCGCCGCGGGCTCCGACGAGCCTCGATCTCCCCGGGTGGCGTGGAACTCGCATTTCCGTTAAATTACTCTGTTTGTCTCTCGCCCGGCGCGGACTCTTCATCGCGCGGGCGGCCGAAAGCGGAACAAGCAAAAGCAAAGAGTGCGGCAGCAGATGCGCGGCGATCCTCGCCGCCGTGCGCCGCGTGCAGCGGACCCGGAGGGAAGAGCCCGGGCCACGAAAACAAAGGATAGAATGCGTTTCGAGGACCTGAAGCTCGAGCCCCAGCTGCTCGCCGCCGTGCGGGAGCTGGGGTACGAGATCCCCACCCCGATCCAGCAGCAGGCGATCCCCGCCGCGCTGGAAGGGAAGGACGTGATGGGCCGCGCCCCCACGGGCACGGGAAAGACGGCGGCGTTCATGCTCCCCACCCTGCAGCGCCTGCGCGGCAAGGAAGGCACCCGCGCCCTGGTGCTCTGCCCCACCCGCGAGCTGGCGATCCAGGTGTCCGAGTCCGCGAAGGACTACGCGCGGGCCGGCGAGCTCTTCGTGGGCGTGGTGTACGGCGGCGTGCCGCTGGAGAAGGACATGCGCGGCCTGCGCGCCGGCTACGAGGTGCTGGTGGCCACCCCCGGGCGGCTCATCGACCACCTGGAGCGGGGGAACGTGGACCTCTCCGGGATCGAGGTGCTGGTGCTGGACGAGGCGGACCGGATGCTCGACATGGGCTTCCGCCCGCAGATCGACCAGATCCTGCGCCGCGTGCCGAAGCTGCGCCAGACGCTCTTCTTCTCGGCCACCATGCCGAACGCGGTGAAGTCGCTGGCGTACGACATCCTCCGCGACCCGGTGACGGTGGAAGCGGCGCCGAAGGTGACCACGGCCGAGGGAGTGGACCAGTACGTCTACCCGGTGGAGCCGCGGCAGAAGACGGCGCTGCTGCTGCACGTGCTGCAGCAGCCCGAGGTGGAGACGGCGCTGGTGTTCTCGCGCACCAAGTTCGGCGCGGACCGCCTGGCCGGCGAGCTGAAGCGGGCGGGGCTGCAGGTGGAGGTGATGCACAGCGACCGGAGCATGAGCGAGCGCGTCCGGGCGCTGGAGTCATTCCGCGAGCGGCACGTGAAGATCCTGATCGCCACCGACGTGGCGCAGCGCGGGATCGACGTGGAGGGGATCTCGCACGTGATCAACTTCGACGCGCCGAAGGACCCCGAGGGGTACGTGCACCGCGTGGGCCGCACGGCGCGCGCGGGCGAGAAGGGGGTGGCGATCACCTTCATGTCGGGCGCCGAGATCGGCGACGTGGCGGCGGTGGAGTACCTGCTGGGCACCCGCATCCCGCGGGTGAACGTGCCGGGCTTCAGCGTCTTCGCGGAGCCGGCGGGAGCGGTGGACGAGGACGGCGCGCCCGTCCAGTCCACGGTGACGCTGCCGCCGGACAAGAAGGAAGTCCGCGCCACGCGCGGGCGGCGCATGGGCACGCGCGCGGGGAAGGAGCTGACCCCCGAGGAGCTGGAGAAGCTGCTCAAGGTGGGGTGACGGGCGGGGGATCTTCCCCGGCCGGTGCGGTGTCGAACGGCGGCCTCCTCTCCGGGGGGCCGCCGTTCCCGTATACTACCGCATGCCCGAGCCCACGCAGCCGCCGCCTCCCGTCCGCAACCTCTACCGCGCCGGCTTCTTTCCGCGCCTGCGCCGGGCGTGGGGCGACGGCTTCCGCGCCGCCGCCCACGCGGCGCGGCATCCCGGGCCGGCGCTGGCGGCGTCGCTCCGGCGCGACCGCGACCTCTTCGCGGCGCTCCTGCGCGGGGGCGGGCGCAGCGTGCGGCGGGGGCTGGAGCACCCGGTGCACCGCCGCTGGCTCCTGGGGCTCCTGGCGCTGGCGGGGTTCCTGGCGTCCTTCTCCTGGCAGCGCTGCGGCCTCCGCGGCTGCCCGGACGTGGAGCGGCTGGCGGCGCTCCAGCCCGGCGGCGCCTCCACCGTCTACGACGTGCGCGGCAACCGCATCGGCGAGCTGACGCCGATCCGCTGGGAGGTGGTGGAGCTCGACGACCTCCCCGGCTACGTCCCCGAGGCGTTCGTGGCGGTGGAGGACCAGCGCTTCTACCGCCACCACGGGGTGGACTGGCGCCGCTTCCTGGGCACCATCGCCCGCAACCTCGTCCCCGGCGGGCGGAGCCAGGGCGCCAGCACCATCACCATGCAGGTGGCCCGCAACGTCTTCCCCGACCGCCTCCCCGCCGCCGAGCGCACCATCCGCCGCAAGCTGCTGGAGATCCGCGTGGCCCGCGAGATCGAGGGGCGCTACGCCAAGCGGCAGATCCTGCAGACCTACCTCAACCACATCTACTTCGGCGAGGGCGTGTACGGCATCGAGTCCGCCGCCCGCGTCTACTTCGGCAAGCACGCGTCGCAGCTGCGGCTCTCGGAGGCGGCGCTGCTGGCCGGGCTCCCCAAGGCGCCCACCAGCTACAGCCCGCGGCGCAACCTGGAGCGCTCGGTGGCCAGGCGGAACCTGGTGCTGGGGCTGATGGCGGCCCAGGGCCGCATCACCGCCGAGGAGGCGCGGCAGGCCCGGGCCGCGCCGGTGCGCCTGGCCCGCTGGCAGCCGGAGCGCCGGCGGCTGCGCGCGTCGTACTTCGTGGAGCAGGTGCGGCGCGTGGTGGAGGAGGAGCTGGGGCAGGAGGCGTACAGCGGGGCGCTGCGCATCCACACCACCCTGGACCCGCGGGTGCAGGCGGCCGCCGAGCAGCAGCTGGAGCGCCAGCTGCGCGCCATCGAGAACGGGGCGTTCGGGCGCTTCCGCGGGCCGCGGCGCGCGGCGTTCGAGCGGGGCGCGGCCGAGACGCCCTACCTGCAGGGCGCCGCCATCGTGCTGGAGACGGAGACGGGCGACGTGCAGGCGCTGGTGGGCGGGCGCTCGTTCGAAGAGTCGCGCTTCGACCGGGTGATGCAGGGCTTCCGCCAGCCGGGGTCGGCGTTCAAGCCCTTCGTCTTCGCGGCGGCGGTGGGCGACGGGGTGGCGCCCACCGACACCCTGCGCGACGACACCCTGCGCCGCGTGCTCCCCCGCGGCGAGGTGTGGGAGCCGCGCAACTTCGACGGCCGCTTCCGCGGGCCGGTGACGGTGCGGAGCGCGCTGCGCAACTCGATCAACACCGTGGCGGTGCTCCTGGCCGAGCGCGCGGGACTGGGCGAGGTGGAGGCGGAGGCGCGGCGGATGGGGATCCGCTCCGACATCCCCGAGCTCCCCTCCATCGCCATCGGCGCGGCGGCGGTGCGGCCGATCGACCTGGTGCGCGCCTACACCCCCTTCGCCACGCTGGGGCGGCGGGTGGAGCCGCGCTGGGTGACGCGGGTGGAGGACTCGGCCGGCCGCGTGGTGTGGGAGCCGCGGGTGCGCCGGCGCCGCGTGCTGGACCCGGCGGTGGCCTTCGTGGTGACCAGCCTGATGCGCGACGTGGTGGACCGGGGAACGGGGCGGCGCGTGCGGACGACGGGCTTCCGCGGCCCCGCGGCGGGGAAGACGGGGACCACCAACGGGGCCACCGACGCCTGGTTCGTGGGCTTCACCCCGGAGCTGCTGGGCGCGGTGTGGATCGGCTTCGACCGCCCGCGCCCGATCGTGGCGAACGGCTCGGGGGGCGAGCTGGCGGCACCGGTGTGGGGGCGCATCCTGCGCGCGGCCCAGCGCCGCGTCCCGGAGGCGTGGGAGCCGCCGCCGGGGGTGGTGGAGCGCCGGGTGACGGTGGCCGGGCACCGGGTGATCGCGCCCGGCTGCCGCGCGCGCGGCGCCACCTACGAGGAGTACTTCCTCCGCCGGCACGTGCCGCCCGCCGTCTGCCCGCGCGGCACGGCGGAGCGCGAGGGGGGCTTCCGCGCGTGGTGGCAGCGGCGGGTGGCCTCCGTCCGCACCCGCGTGGGCGAGTGGGCGCGCGAGACCTGGGCGGACCTGTGGAGCGAGGTGCGCGGCCTGGCCGGGCTCCCCGCCGACCCCGCGCCGCGGCCCGCCCGGCGTCCCCGTCCCCCGGCACGCGGGGCCCCGGCGGCGCGGACGGAGCGGGCCGACACCATCGTCCTCCCCGCGCCCGCGGCGGGGGACACGCTCCCGTCCGTGGAGGTGGACGTGGACACGCTGCCGGCGCCCCCACCGCGCGACACCATCCGCATCCCCCCGGCGCCGCCGCCGGAGCCGGAGCCCGCCGACACCCTTACCCTTCCCCCGCCGCCCGCGCCGGCCCAGCCGCCGGCGCAGGGGTGGCGCTCCGCGCTGGCACGCACAATGCGCGGAACGACCGTTTCCAGGGGCCGCGACTCGCGTTGACCCGGTCCCCGCGCGATGTAGATTGGCCGTCTTTCCAGTGGGCGACGGCTGCCGCCGCCTGCCTCCCGTCCCGCGCCCGGTGCCGATGCCCGCTCGGAGCCGCGTCTACGCCGCCCGCCCGCCGCGCCCGGCGG
>DASUNK010000203.1:0-4767 GCA_036277195.1 Longimicrobiaceae bacterium
AGGCTCGCACGGGCCGCAACCCGCGCACGGGCAAGGAGATCAAGATCGGGCCGTCCACCAGCGCCTCGTTCCGGGCGGGCAAGGGGCTGAAGGACTCCCTGTCGCGCTGAGCCGGAACCCGCCGGGGAGGAGAGGAGCCACGGGCAGGACGGCCGTGGCTCTTCTCGTTGCGGCGCATGGCGATGCCCAGGAAGCGGCGACCTGACCCGCCGGGCGAGGCGTGGGGCTCGCTCTGGCCTCTGCTGGACCTGCACGGACGCTCCGGCGACGAGGCCCGGCGGCAGGCGGAGCGCTGGCTGCGCGCGCGGCAGGCGGAGGGGGCGCGGACGGTGGTGGTGGTCACGGGGCGCGGGAACCGCTCCGCCGGGCCGCCGGTGCTGCGGGGGGAGATCGAGGACCTGCTGGCGGCGCTCCGGGGCACGCTGGTCTCGGGGTTCTCGCCGGTGGACGGGGGCGGAGGCTTCCGGGTGGAGCTGCGCCGCGCGCCGCCCGCCGCGCCGCGGGCGCCGGAGCCCGGGATGGCGGGGCTGGACCCGGAGCTCCGCCGCCGCGCCGAGGAGGCGCTCTGGGAGCTGGGGATCGCCCCCACGCCGGCGCTGGTGCGGGCCGAGGCCGAGCGCATCCGCCGCGAAGAGGGGCACGGGCGGCCGCCGGGCGAAGTGTAGAGGCCCCGGCGGCGGCGCGCAAGGCGCGTGGCACCGCGCCTGCGTAGATCGAGCGCCGCGGTCGGAGGAGGGGTGGCACGGGGGCTCGGCAACCGGGGACGAATGGCGGACCAGGAGACGAAACGCGAGGAGCCGGGGGCGCGCATCGCGCTGGTGGACGGCTCCAACGTGGCCCATTCCAGCGAGGGCGAGAAGGCGCGCCTGCGCAACATCTCGCTGGTGGTCGAGAAGCTGCGGGAGGAGGGGCTGGAGCCGATCGTGGTGGCCGACGCGGCGCTCCGCCACCAGATCGACCAGGCGGGGGAGTACGAGCGGCTGATCGACGCGGGGGAGATCCGCCAGGCCCCGGCGGGGACGGACGCGGACTACTTCATCCTCTCCTTCGCGCGCGAGCTGGACGCGGCCATCGTCTCCAACGACCGCTTCCGCGACCGGCAGAAGGCGTTCCCCGAGGCGCGCGAGCGGATGATCCGCTACATGATCGTGGCGGACGAGGTGGTCTTCGAGCGCCGCAACAAGCCCCGCCGCGACCGCTGAGCGGCCCTCCCCCGCCGCGCTTGTCCCTCCCGGCGCGCGGGGGTAAGTTGCGGCCACGCACTCCGACGCCCTCCTCTCCCACCACCGGCGCTCCGCAGGGCCTGTCTTGAGAGACGTCTACATGTACCAGGGAGACGGCCACGGCTGGATCGAGGTCGTCACCGGGGTGATGTTCAGCGGCAAGTCCGAGGAGCTGATGCGCCGCGTCCGCCGCGCCCTCATCGCCAAGCGCCGCGTGCAGGTGTTCAAGTCCGCCCTGGACGAGCGCTACGCCGGCGTGCAGAACATCAGCTCGCACGACGGCACCACCGTGCAGGCCGTCCCCGTGCGCGACAGCCGGCAGCTCGCCGAGCTCGCCCACCCCGAGACCGAGGTCTTCGCCGTGGACGAGGTGCAGTTCCTGGACGACGCGGTGGTCGACGTGCTCTCGCTCCTGGCGGACCGGGGGACGCGCGTGATCGCCGCCGGCACCGACATGGACTTCCGCGGCGAGCCGTTCGGCCCCATCCCCCGCCTGCTCACCCTGGCCGAGACGGTGGACAAGCTCCACGCCATCTGCGTGCGCTGCGGGGCGCCCGCCACCCGCAACCAGCGGCTGGTGGACGGCCGCCCGGCGCCGTACGAGGCCCCGGTGATCCAGGTGGGCGGGGCCGAGAGCTACGAGGCGCGCTGCCGCCGCTGCCACGAGGTGCCCTCCGCCACCCGCGACCAGACCTCGCTGCTGGACCTGCTGGGCGCCGACGCCGGCCGGGCCGTGGTGCTCACCCACGAGCACCTGCGCCGCTCGGCCTGACCTCCCTTCACCCGGAGTTCACGATGCACCCTTCCCGCGCAGCCCTCGTCCTGGCCGCGTGCCTCCTCCTCCCCGCGGCGGCGGGCGCGCAGGAGCGGCGCCCCCTCACCGCGCTCGACCTCTACCACCTGAAGACCGCGGGCGGCCTCACCCTCTCGCCCGACGGGCGGCGCGCCGTCTACGTGGTCAGCCAGGCGGACTCGGCCAGCAACGGCTACAAGCGCGACCTCTGGCTGGCCGAGACCGACGGCTCCGCCCCGCCGCGGCGCCTCACCTGGAACGGCTCCACCGGCGGCGCCGTCTTCTCGCCCGACGGGCGGAGCCTGGCCTTCAGCGCCTCGCGCGGCGGCGGCCGCTCGCAGATCTGGATCCTCCCGCTGGCCGAGGGGGGCGAGGCGTGGCCGCTCACCGAGCTGGAGACGGGGGCGGGCGGCCCCGTCTGGTCGCCCGACAGCCGGCGCATCGCCTTCGGCTCCTCCCTCACCCCCGAGGAGATCGCCAAGGCCGACAGCGCCGCCGCCGACAGCGCCCGCAAGGCGGAGCCGCCGAAGGCCGACGCGGGGGCCATCCGCAACATCGACGACGACCGCCCCGCCGCGCTGGCCGCCATCCGCGCGCTGCTCGAGGGCAACGCCGAGAAGAAGGACCCGCGCGTGGTCACCCGGCTCGACTACCTGGCCGAGACCGAGATCCAGGACGAGCGCTACGGGCACATCTACGTGGTCGAGGCGCGGCAGGGCGCCAAGCCGCTGCGCCTCACCCGGGGCGTGTACTTCAACGGCGACCCGGCCTGGCACCCGAGCGGCGACTCCATCGTCTACTCGGCCGCGCCCCCGCGGGGCGACTACCACCCGGACTACGAGCAGGAGTCCGACCTCTACGTGGTCGCCGCCGCGGGCGGGCGGGCGCGGCAGCTCAGCGAGCCCGGCTACGCCGAGTTCGCCCCCAGCTGGACGGCGGACGGGCGCTGGCTCGTCTACGGGCGGGCGCACGTGGCCACCCCCTTCTTCACCGCCAGCAACACCGAGCTGGTGGTGATGCGCCCCGACGGCTCCGGCCGCGCCAGCGTGACCGCCCCGCTCGACCGCTCGCTCAACGAGTACGAAATCACGCCGGACGGCTCGCTCTACTTCACCGTCGCCAGCGAGGGCGCCGTCTCGCTCTACCGCACCGGGCTGGACCGGGTGCAGCCGCAGCTGCTGGTGCGGGGCCCGCGCGGCGTGCTCTCCTTCGAGGCGGCCGGGGGGCGGCTGGTGTGGACGCAGATGGACCCGCGCCGGCCGAGCGACGTGTATACGGCCGCCGCGGACGGGAGCGGCGAGCGGCGGCTCACCGCGCTCAACGACTCGCTGCTCGCCACCGTCTACGTGGGCGACTACCAGGAGATCTGGTATCCCTCGTACGACGGGCGGCGCATCCAGGGGTGGTACGTCCTCCCCAAGGACCACCGCGCGGGGACGCGCCCGCCGCTGGCGGTGGAGATCCACGGCGGCCCGCACGTGATGTGGGGGCCGGGCGAGTTCAGCATGTGGCTGGAGTACCAGACGCTGGCGGGCGCCGGCTACACGGTGTTCTTCTCCAACCCGCGCGGCTCGGCCGGCTACGGCGAGGAGGGGATGCGGGCGATCCACCGCGGCTGGGGGACGAACGACGCGCGCGACATCCTGGTGGGGGCGGACAGCGTGATCGCGCGCGGGCTGGCGGACCGGGGGCAGCAGGTGGTGACGGGCGGGAGCTACGCGGGGTTCATGACCACCTGGCTCATCGCGCAGGCGGCGCCGGAGCGCTTCCGGGCGGCGGTGGCGCAGCGGGGGGTGTACGACCTGGCCATCTGGTACGGCGGCTCCAACACCTGGCGCCTCTTCGAGGGCGAGTTCGCCACCACGCCCTGGCGCGACCCCGAGATCACCCGCGCGCACTCGCCGCTCAGCCACGTGGAGAACATCCGCACCCCGCTCCTGCTGCTGCACGGCGACCTGGACTACCGGGCCACCATCTCCAGCGCGGAGGCGCTCTACCGGGCGCTGAAGGTGCTGCGGCGCGAGGTGGAGTTCGTGCGCTACCCGCGCGAGGGGCACGAGCTGACGCGCTCGGGCGAGCCGGCGCACCGCATCGACCACATGTACCGCATCCTGGAGTTCTTCGAGCGCCACGTCCGCCACCCGCGGCGCTGAGGCGCGGAGAGGGGCGGGCTCACTCCTCGTAGAGGCGCGCCCGCTCCTCCGCCAGCACCCGCTCCAGCGCCGGCTCCCACCCGGTGCCCTCGGCCATGGCGAGGGCCTGGGCCTCGTTCCAGACGCCCCGCAGCACCACCTCCATCGCCCCCACCGCCAGCCCCTCGCGGGTGCGGCGCAGCTCGGCCGCGCGCTCGGCCAGGGGGAGGAGCTCCGGGGGGATGTCGGCCCGGGGCGGCAGGTAGGCGCGCCCGGCGGTCTCGTCCGTCCGCCCCTCGCCGGGGACGGGGGCCGGCGTGCGGGGGGCCGCCTTCCAGCGCTGCGGCTCGCGCGCCACCCGCACCGCCAGGCTCCCCTCCGCGAAGGGCTGCCACCACTCCAGCAGCCCGCCGGTGAGCTCCCGCAGCAGCGCCTCCACCGCCTGCCGCACCGGGCCCGGCCGACCGTGCCGGCGCCCCCGCTCCACCACCAGCAGCAGGTCGGTCCCGGGCTGCTCGTGCGCGAACGACTGGATCCAGCGCAGCGCCCGCTCGCGCGCCGTCTGCGGGCCCTCGCCCTGCAGGTCGAGCCGGCGGGTGGGCGGGAAGTGGCGCGCCGC
>DASUNK010000204.1:0-7523 GCA_036277195.1 Longimicrobiaceae bacterium
CTGTCATTCTGAGCGCCCGGCCACGGCGAAGCAGCCGCTGCACCGGTGCGTGCAGGGCCGAAGAATCTGGCCGGGGAATGGCAGGGAGCCGGGTGCGGCAGCCTCACCGCTGCGCCGGCCGAGGGCGCGATGAATCGCGCCCCTACGCAGCGACATCCCAGCCTACGGCTGTCGCACTTCGCACTTCGCACTTCGCACTTCGCACTCATCCCCCGCCCTTCCCGCGCACGTGCTCGTCCCACCAGCGCATCCACTCGGGGGTCTTCTCCTGGAGGAGGGCCCAGTCGAGCGGCTCGGGGACGAGCTCGCGCCGGGCGCGGCGCAGGGTCTCGGGGAGCGAGTCCTCCGGCACGTCCGTGCGCGCGGGGAGGCGGTAGAACTGCCGCGCGGCCGCCACCACCCCCGGCACCCCTCCCACCAGCTCCACGAACTCGCGGGCGCGCGCCGCGTTGCGCGCCCCCCGCACCACCGCCACGCCGTCCACCAGCAGCGGCGTGCCGCTGCGGGGGAGCACGTAGTCGAGCGGGTAGGTGCCCCGGGCCTTCAGCGCGTCGATGTCCGGCTGGTCCCAGAGCGTCACCACGCCCTCCTGCCGGGCGAGCTTCTGGTAGAGGAGGGTGGGATTGAGGACGTACTCCTTGGTCTGACCGTCGAGCCGCCGCAGCCAGGCGAACCCCGCCGCCGTGTCGCCGGTCTGGCGCAGCCCGCGGTGCACGATCATCCCGAAGATGGTGCGCATGGTGCCGCTGGCCATCGGGTCGCGGATGAGCACCTTCCCCTTCCACTTCGGGTCGAGCACCTCGTCCCAGTCGCGCGGCACCTGGTCCGGGGGGACGGCGGCGGTGTTGTAGGCGATGACCTCGGGGGTGAGATAGGTGCCGTGCCAGTACCCCTCGGGGTCGCGCGCGTCGGGGGGGAGGGCCCCGGCCCACGACGGGGCGAAGCGCTCCAGCAGCGAGTCGCGCGCGGCGTCCTCGAACATCGGCGCGGGGGCGCCCCACCACACGTCCGCCTGGGGGTTGGCGCGCTCCGAGCGCAGGCGGTCGAGCACCTCCTGCGAGCCCATGTCCACCGCCTGCACGTCCACCTCGGGGTGCAGGGCCTCGAAGCGCTGCTCGAACGCCTGCAGCATCTCGCGCCCGTGCGGCGAGTAGACGGTCAGCACCTCGCGCCCGTCCCCGCCGCCGCACGCGGCGAGGGCGAGGAGGGCGGGGAGGGCGACGGCCGCGCGTGGGATCATGGCTACGCCGCCGTCAGCAGGATCGGGCGGCCGCGGGTGACCACCAGCGTGTGCTCGTAGTGCGCGGCCAGGCCGCCGTCGGCGGTGCGCACCGTCCAGCCGTCGCTCTCCTCCACGCAGCGGCCGGAGCGCTGCGCGATGATCGGCTCCACCGTGATCACCAGCCCCTCGGTGAGGCGCTGCCACAGCCGCGGGTCGTGCTGGTTGGGGACGCTCGGCGGCTCGTGGATGGTGCGCCCGATGCCGTGGCCGTGCAGGCCGGGCACCACGCTGAAGCCCCGGCGCCGCACCTCGGCCTCCACCGCCCGCCCGATCTCGTTCACCGGCGTGCCGGCGCGCGCCACCGCCATCGCCCGCCCGAACGCCGCGCGGGCGCACGCCTCCAGCCGGCGCTTGTCCCCGGTGGCGGGGGGCACCACCACGGTGAGCGCCGTGTCGGCCATGTAGCCGTCCTTCTCGGCGGTCACGTCCAGCTTCACCACGTCGCCGGGGCGGATCTCCCGCTCGCCGGGGATGCCGTGCACCACCTCGTCGTTGACGCTGATGCAGCTGGCCTCGCTGGGGAAGCCGTACACCAGCCGGGGGGCGGAGCGGGCGCCGTGCTCGGCCAGCACGGCGGCGCCCACCCGGTCCAGCTCGGCGGTGGTGACGCCGGCGCGCACCGCCGCGCGCATCTTCTCCAGCGCCAGCCGGGCGATGCGCCCCACGCGCCGGAGCGCCAGCAGGTCCTTTTCGGATTCGATCGACATGGGTGGATTACCGTGCTCCCAGTGCCAGCAGGTTGGCGAAGAGCCGCCACGCCCCGGGGACGCCCTCCGGCAGCTGCCGGAAGAACGCCAGCCCGGTGTAGACGTACGTCCCCGCTCCGTGGCGGGCGATCAGCAGCCCGCCGCGGAGCGGCTCCCCGCCCGGGTCGCCCGTCTCCAGCAGCGGCGTGTACTGCGGGTCCCAGCTGTCCGCGAAGTACAGCCCGCGCTCCTGCACCCATCCCTCCCAGTCGCCCGCGCCGATGCGGTTGGGCGTGGTGAACACCGGGTGCCCCGGCTCCAGCATCCGCACCGGGGCCGCCTCGTCCGTCACCCGGCCGTGCGGGCGCGCCATGGTCAGCGGGTAGGGGGTGAACTTCCCCTCCACCAGCTCGTACTTGTTGTACTGCACGATGAGCGTGCCGCCGCCGCGCACGTACTCCAGCAGCCGGGCGTTGTGCGCGGCCAGGTCCGGCCGCACCTCGTAGGCGCGGCTCCCGGCCACGATCACGTCGTACCGCGACAGGTCGCCGCTCGCCAGCGCCTGGGCGCCCAGCAGCTCCGGCTCGATCCCCAGCTGCGCCAGCACGCCGGGCCCGGGCTCGCCCGCGCCCTCGACGTAGGCCACCTTCAGCCCCTGCGGCACGCGCACGTCGAAGGCGCGCACGGTGGAGGCGGCGGCGTGGTAGAGCGGCCGCGCCCGCACGTGCGGGTAGTCGATCACCTCCACCCCGCGCGCGTGGCGCCGCCCGTCCGCCGCCTCGAACCACGCCGAGACGGGGTGCTCGCCCGCCGCCGCGCCGGCGGGAGGGTGGAGGGTGACGTCCACGTCGCGCTGCTCGCCGGGCGCGCCGAAGCGCAGCGGGAGCGACGCCGGCTCGGCCCGCCACCCGCGCGGCACCTCCACCCGCAGCGTCCCCGCGATGCCGCCGGGGGCCTCGGCCGCCAGCCGCGCGCGGTAGCGGAGCGGCCGCGCGCCGCCCGCCGTGGGGAGGACGCTGACCAGGGGCTCCAGCCGCACCGAGACGGCGGGCACCACCAGCACGGGGAGGCGCAGCTCGCCCTGGCGCAGGTCCACCTCGCGGAAGGTGGCGTCCGTCTCCAGCGCCAGCCCCACCTCCGCCACCATCACCCGGGCGGAGGCCCGCACCGGCGCGGGCTCGAAGGGGAGCCCGTGCGCGGCGCGGTCGCCGGGCCAGCGGTAGAGGTCGCCGTCGCGCGGGGCGCGCAGGAAGTAGGGCTCGGTGGGCGCCGCGTCGGCCGGCACCCGCACCCGGAAGCGGCGGACGTGCAAAGCGCCGGGAGCCACGGCGGCGCTCTCCGGGCCGCCGTCCGCCGCCGCGGCGCTCCACCCGGCGGGGAGCGCCGGCTCCAGCGAGCGCAGGGTGACCGGGCGCGTCCCCCCGTTCCAGAGCGAGACCTCCAGGCCGAACTCCTGCCCGGGGACGATGCGTGCGTCGTCGGCCACGGCGTCGAGCACCAGCCCGGCGGCCTGCGCCAGCGCGGCCTCGGCGTCGTGCGCCTCGTTCTCCAGCGCGAAGGGGAGCACGCCCTCGCCGGGCGACTCGCGCAGCACCCGCAGCGCCGCCGCCAGCCCGTCCACCAGCGCGCCGGGGTCGAGCGCGTTCATCCGCCCCTGCAGCGAATCCACCCGCGCCCGGTACTCCGGCAGCGCCAGGGTGGTGTCGATCCCCGTCCAGACGGAGGGCTCCTCGCCCTGCAGCGCGGGGAGGATGCGGCGCAGGGTCCCCCAGCGCGGGCCGGCGGGCTCGGGGCGCCCCATGTCCTGCGAGCGGTGGCGCGAGCGGCTGGCCATGGCCAGCTGGAAGGGCGAGCGGCCGATGAGGGGGTCCAGGTTGCCGATGGCCAGCCGCACGGTGGCGTTCTCGGCGTTGCCGCGCAGGCTCTGGTAGAGCTTGGCGGGGCGATGCGGGCGCGCTCCCGCGGCCAGCTGCTCGGGGAAGCGCGCGGGGTCGCCCGCCGCCTCGAACGCCTCGCGGGCCACCAGGGCGCTCACCTGGTGATGCCCGTGCCCGTCGCGCGGGGTGCCGCTGAAGACGGTGACCACCACGTCCGGCCGCCAGGTGCGGATCACCCACACCACGTCGCGCAGCAGCTCCTCGCGGGGCCAGTGGCGGAGCGTCTCCTCGGCGCTCTTGGAGAAGCCGAAGTCGAAGGCGCGGGTGAAGAACTGCCGCGCGCCGTCCACCCGGCGCGCGGCCAGCAGCTCCTCGGTGCGCAGCAGCCCCAGCGCCTCGCCCAGCTCCGGGCCGATGCCGTTCTGACCGCCCTCGCCGCGGGTGAGGGAGAGGTAGGCCGCGTCGGCGCCCTGCTCCAGCGCCAGGGCGGCCAGCAGCTGCGTGTCCTCGTCGTCGGGGTGCGCGCCCACCATCAGCACGCGCTTGGTGGTGCCCAGCCGGCGCAGGGCCAGCCCCAGCGCGGCGGCGCCGCGGTACTCGCCCACGCCGTTGTCCGGCTGGGCGGGCGCGGGGGCGGGGCGCGCGGCGAGCGCCGCCGCGGCGGCCAGCGCCGCGAGCAAGGTACGTCTCGGGTTCATGCGACCAAGCTGACGGACCGCGCCGGCCCGCACAAGGGCGGGTGGAGGCCACGTCTGTTCCCAAGCGGCGCAGCAGGTGTTAAGTTGAAGCGGCCCCACGACCTGTATCCCCTTCCCCCTCCCCTGCCATGCCACAGCCCGCGCCCTCCCCCGCCCCCACGCTGGTCGACGTGCTCCTGCGCGAGTCGTCGTCCATGACGCGCTACCTGCTCACCATGGGCACCCGGGTGCCGCCCGCCGTGGTGCAGACGGTGGATCAGCTGGAGACCGCCCGCGCCAAGGGTGAGCCCGTCGACGTGCAGGCGCTCGCCGGCGCGCACGAGCGCCTGGCCAAGCTGGTGGCCCCGGCGCGCCCCGGCACGCTGTACATGATGGACACCACCCACCAGCTTCCCGGCCGCCTCCGCACGCTGGGGCCGATCTCGCTGGTGCGCGCCATGGTGACCGTGGCGCTGCTGAGCGTCGCCATCTTCATCGTGCTCAGCGTGGTGGAGCTGGTGGACGCGCACGCCACGGTGGACCTCTTCGTCGGCAGGCGGATGATCATCTTCGAGGTCATCCTGCAGCGCGTGTTCTGGCTGAGCGCCGCCGCCATCGGCGCCTCCTTCGCCATGCTCTTCCAGGTGAACGAGTTCATCACCAACCGCACCTACGACCCGGACCACGCGCCCACCTACTGGATCAAGTTCTTCATCGGGATGGTCGCCGGCTTCATCTTGGTGGCGCTGGTGCCGCTGGACGGGCTGGAGAGCTCGGGAGCGCAGGCGCTGGCCCCGGCCACCATCGCCCTGCTCGGCGGCTTCTCCGCCTCGGCGGTGTACCGCATCCTGAACCGGCTGGTGGAGGCGCTGGAGTCGCTCTTCAGCGGCAGCCCCCGCGACGAGGCCGACGCCCGCGAGAAGACCGCCGCGGCCCGCGCGGCCGAAGAGGCGGCAACGACGCGCATCGGCCTGGCCGGCAAGCTGGTGCAGCTGCAGCAGCAGGTGGCCGCCGGCTCCTCCGCGGACACGCTCTCCGCGCAGCTGCAGCAGCTCATCGGCGAGCTGACCCCCGCCGCGTCCGAGGACGGCGGGGCGCCCGACGCCGGCGCCTCGCGCGCCGCGAAGGTGCAGGTGCCCGCGCTCGTGGGCGCCCCGGAGGACGCGGGGACGGACGAGAGCACGGACGGGAACAACTGAGATTCGGCCCTTGACAAACGGTCGGAGCCTCCTTACACTCTCCGACCCTGGGAGTCGCGTCCCGATGTCCACGAAGGCCAGCCGGCCCCGCCGCGTGCGGGGAGGACGGCCTGCCCCGGAGTAGCCGCAAGGCGAGCCCGGTGCGACGTCGGAGGCGCGGCTCTTTTTTTGTCCGACGAACCGAACGAACGCTTTCGATCATGCAGCCACGCTCCATCCGACCGCAGCAGCCTACGAACGGCGGGCATTCGCCCGCCGGCCGGGAGAGGTGCGCCCCGCGGCCCGGGGGAGACGTGCGCCCGTTTGCGCCGAAGGCACCGGCGCGGTGGAGCGGGGCGGGCAGGATCGCGGCGGGTTCGCGGGACCATACGACGAGACGGCGCGGGCAGGCCGGGAGGGTGCACGGAGACGTGTAGCCGCTCCGGCCGGACCCCGGGAGCGAACCCGATCGCCCCGCCCGCGCAGCCGCGTGGGCGGGGCGATCCGCGTTTGGGGGATCGAAGGGAGGTGATTCGACAGGAGAGAAGCCGGCGGGGCGTGGAGCGCGAGGGCGCGTGGCAGACGCGACTCCCGTTGCCCGAGGGTGAAGCGTCCCCGCCGGCAGGCTGGTGAAGCCCGTAGCTCAGCCGGAAGAGCGCCGGAGATTGCCTCGCCGGCAGGCTTTGCCCGCGGCCCCGCGCCGCGGGCCGAAGGCCGAGGCTTATCGACCTAATCCGGAGGCCGCGGGTTCGAATCCCGCCGGGCTTCCCAGCCGCACGGGGACTGTAGCTCAGCTGGTAGAGCGCTGGACATATCGCCTCCCCGCCCTTTGTCCGGCTCCGCCGGGCCGCAGGTGGAGGGTTATCGACTTCGGATCGAGAGGTCGCGGGTTCGAACCCCGCCAGTCCCCCCTTGAGAAGCGGTTCGTGATCGTACGTGAGAGGAGGTGAGCCATGGACATGACCCGGTACTTCGCCACCCGCGCGCGCAAGGCGCGGACGCCGCAGGCGCTGCCGATCCCCGGCTCGGGGCAGGTGCGCAACTCGGCGGGCGGCTATGCCTGGGAGCTGGGCCCCTGGGGCCGGCTCGACCGCTTCCTGGTGCTGGGGAGCGAGGGCGGCACCTACTACGCCGGCGAGCGCGCGCTCACCGTCGAGAACGCCCGCCGCGTGGCCGGGTGCATCGCGGAGGACGGGCCGCGCGTGGTGCGGCGCGTGGTCGAGGTGAGCACCGCGGGGCGCGCGCCCAAGAACGACCCGGCGCTCTTCGTCCTGGCCATGGCGGCCGGGATGGGCGACGACGCCACCCGCGCCCTGGCGCTGGCGGCGCTCCCCCGGGTGGCGCGCACCGGGACGCACCTGTTCCACTGGCTGCACGCCCTGCAGGCGTTCCGCGGCTGGGGCCGCGGCGCGCGGCGGGCGGTGGCCGCGTGGTACCGCGACCGGGAGCCGCGCGAGCTGGCGTACCAGCTCCTGAAGTACCCCTCGCGCGACGGGTGGGCCCACCGCGACGCCCTGCGGCTGGCGCACCCCCGCCCGCCGGGCGAGGAGCACCGCGTCCTCTTCCGCCGTGCCGTCACGGGCGTGCTGGACGAGGCCGCGCCGGACACGGAGGCCGTACGGATGGTGCGCGCGGTGGACGCGCTCTTCGCGGACCCGGGGCTCCCGGCCGCGCGGGCGGCGGAGCTCGTCCGCCGGCACCGGCTCACGCGCGAGATGGTGCCCACGCACCTCCTCGCGCACGCCGGGGTGTGGGAGGCGCTCCTGGAGGAGATGCCGCTCACCGCGCTGGTCCGCAACCTGGCGACGATGACGCGCGTGGGG
>DASUNK010000205.1:0-6414 GCA_036277195.1 Longimicrobiaceae bacterium
GGCGACGGCGCGCTCCACCGCCTCGGCCACGCCGGGGAGCAGGCGCCGCCCCGGCGGGAGCGCCGCCAGCAGCACGGCGAAGGCCACCACCAGCCACGCGCGCCGGTCCAGCCGCGGCCGGGGGGTGCGGGCGCGCGGGCGGCGGGTGGAGGGGGAGCGGCGGCTGCCTCGGGGCACGGGAGATCGCGCTGTGGGTGACGGGGAGACACAGGCAATCTAATGCGTTGCGCGCCAGCCGTCAGGCGTTGTCTATCGCAATCGGATCCGTGTGTCCGCATGCGTCCATTTCTCTTGCGTCGTTCCGCGCTGTCCGTAAGTTTTACGATAAGCGATACCCTTGCGCGCGAGTTAGCATTGTGCTACCTTTCCTGGGACGGCAACGATGCCCCACGATCCGACAAAGCCCGGCGTATCCTCTCAGCAGGATACGGGCGGCCGTGGCGCGCGGCGCGGTGGAGCTGACCGAGTATGCGCGGGAGGGCTGGGCGAGAGCCGGAGTGACGTGGAACGAGATCGTGTGGTGCATCGCCGGGCTGGATGCGAGCTGCTTCCTGAGGTGTGAAATCTCGGAGGCGGCGGGGCACGAGGGCGAGCTGTTCGACGTCTACGTCGCTCCGCACCCCACCCGCAGCGATCGGCTGATGTGGTTCAAGTTCGTTCTGGAAGGCGATGGATCGGTCCGGATCTTCAGCCTCCACCGGACGAAACGCCGGAGATGACCCATGCAGTGCAAGCGGTGCGAGCGTGAGCTGGAAACCGTGACCGGGCCGCGCATCATCCGGTTGCGTGGCGGGCGGCAGGCCGAGGTCGAGGCGACCGTCCGGCGCTGTCCCGAGTGCGGAGAGGTGTTCTGGCGCCCGGCGGACGCGGAAGCGGCGCACAAGGCGGCGTCGGACCAGATCCGCCGCGAGGAAGGCCTGCTGCTCACCGAGGAGATCCAGGAGATCCGTAAGGGCTTCGGGCTGACTCAAAAGGACTTCGAGCAACTGCTGGGCGTGGGCCCGAAGACGGTCGCGCGTTGGGAGGCCGGCGTGGTCTTCCAGAGCAAGGCGGCGGATGCGCTGATGAGGCTTCTGCGGGTGGCGCCGGAGAACGCCGAAGCGCTGGCGGAATGGCACGGGGTGCAGCTTCCTGCGCGCTCCGGCCACAGGGTGGCTTGACTCGGACCTGCTAGCGGAGCGCCGTCAGCAGGTCGTCCATCGCCAGCGAGCAGCCGCGCGCTTCGGCGCCGCGGGCGCGGCCGAGAACCCGGAATCCCCCCGGCGCGGTGACCCCCAGGTCCGCCGTCTGCACCGCCAGCACCGAGTGCAGGTTCGCCAGGTCCCAGTGCCGCAGCACGCCCACCTCGCCGTCCGGAAGCAGGCGCAGCGTCTCCGGGTCCGCGGCCCGGGTGCGCACCCACGGCGGCCCCGAATGCAGGCGCGCGGAGGGCGCATCCGCGCGCCCGGCTACGCCGTCGTAGAACTGCGACCCCAGCTCCGTCATCCCGTACTCGTTCACGCACCACGCCGCCCCCACCCCCAGCCGCTCCCCGATCTCCCCGTACAGCTCCTCGCGGGTGACCTCGCGCGAGCGCCCCTTGATGCCCCCGGTATCCATCACCCGCGACCCCGGCGGCAGGCGGAAGCGCTCGCCGCCCGCCCGCAGCACGTCCAGCCAGTGGACGAAGGCGAACGCCGTCCCCACCACGCAAATCGGCCCGTCCGCGGCCTCGGCGGCGCGCAGGGCACCCGCGATCCCCGCGGCGTCGATACCGCCCTCCGGCGTGACGAACCACCCCGCCTCGCCGCCGGCGGCGAAGGTGCGCGCCACCTCGCCGACCATGTGCGAGAGCGACGAGTCCGGCAGGTCGCGCGGAGCCGGGACGAGCGAGACGAGGCGCGGGCGGGCGCCGTCCGGGAGGAGGTGGGCGGCGAAGCCGGCGCGCAGCGCGGCGTGGTAGAGGGAGAGGTCGGGGAGATAGTGGGTGCCGCGCCGCTCCCGGCCGAGCGTGGTGCCGCTGGTGCGGAAGACCGCCTGCGCCGCGGCCGGGTCGCCGCAGACCAGGGCGGCCGCCTTGAAGGCGTCGGTGGGGACGGCGGGGGTCTCGCTCCAGTGCCCCACCGTGGCGGGCGAGACTCCGCGCCGCTCGCAGTAGAGCCGGTAGGGACGGTTGCACTCGAACTGCCAGGCGAAGACCGCGCGGGCCAGCGCGTCGAACTCGCCGTCGGGAAGGGGCGCGCCGGTGCCGTGGGCGATGACGCCCAGGATCCCGTCCCGCAGCCGTTCGGCCCCGGGGTGCCCGGTCACCACCCCATGCGCTCGCGCAGCCGGGTGACGTGGGCCACGTGGTGCCGGCCGTGCCAGGCGTACAGCGCCAGCGTGGTGGAGAGCGAGATCTCGCCCCACTCCGGGTGGCGGAAGGTGCGCGCCCACTGCTCCGCGGTGAGCGATTCCAGCAGCACCATCCAGCGGCGGTGCAGCGTCTCCAGCAGGGTGAGCGAGACCTCGACCGGCGTGGCGCGGGTGTCCTCCAGCTCCGCCCAGCGCGCCTCGTCGTAGGTCTTGATGGCGGGGACGTCCTCGGTGAGGGCCAGCTTGAAGCGCACGTAGGCGTTCAGGTGGCTGTCCGGCAGGTGGTGCGCCACCTGGCGCACCGTCCAGCCGCCGGGGCGGTAGGGGGTGTCGAGCTGCGCGTCCGAGAGCCCGGCCACGGCCTCGCGCAGCCGGGCGGGCGCCTCCGCTACCGCGGCGAGCCAGCCGCGCCGCGCCTCCTCCGTGGCCTCCGCCGGCGGCGCGAACCTCCCCACCGGGTACCGCGGGTCGACCGCTTCCACCATGTCCGTCATGGTTGCCTCCGGGGCGGGTGCGTTGCCGGGCCGTTCGCCACAAGCTTCGCGCGGCCCCACCCGCCCCGCAAGGCGTCCTACCCGGCGTACTCCGCCAGCAGGTTGCCGAGCTGGATCTGCACGCCGCGCGCGCCCGAGGTGTTCCGCCCGTTGTAGATGAACGAGAAGATCACCGTCTGGCCTCCGCGCGTCTTCACGAACCCGGAGAGCGAGCGCACCCCGCGGATGTAGCCCGTCTTGGCGTGCAGGTTCCCCTCGGCCGGGGTGCCGTTGAACATCCGCCGCATGCTCCCGTCCGCGTCGCCCGCGATCGCCAGCGACTCGTGGAACACCTGCGAGTACGGGCGCCGGTGCGCGTAGTGCAGCGCGTTCACCATGGCGAAGGCGCTGGTGCGGTTCCGCGCCGAGAGCCCCGACCCGTCGGCCTGGTAGAGCTGGCCGAACGGCACCTTCGCCCGCTGGTGGAAGAAGCTGGCCGAGGCGGCCCCGCCGTCGGTGTAGCTCCCCTGCCCGATGGCCGCGGCGCACGCCGCCTTCCACAGGTGCTCGGCGAAGAAGTTGTCCGAGTCGCGGTTCACCCGGTCCAGCATCTCGGCCAGGGTGATGGAGTAGTGGCGGTGCACCAGCTTGGCGCCCTCGGGGGTGGCGCCCAGGCGGATCGGCCCGCGCACCTGGATCCCGGCCTCCACCAGCGCCTGGCGGATGGCCGCCGCCGACAGCAGGGCGGGGTTCGCCACGCCGATCGGGTAGCGGTGCGGGCCCTTCCCCGAGATCCCCCCCTTGATGGTGATGGTGTCCTCGCCCGGCTGGCGCACCGCGAACCCGCGGCCGCCGCCCGGGCGGGCCTTGTTGACCACCGGGATCTCGGGGACGTGCGGCTCCAGCTCGTACCCCTTCCCCACCCCGGGCGTCATCTCCACCCAGAGCATGTTGCGCTGGAAGGGGAGCCCGCTCACCGTGGGCGCGTACATGGCCGCGCCGTTCCCGGTGTCCTTGGGCCAGTCCGGCCCGTAGTGGAGCGAGTCGAAGACGGTGGCGTCCGCCAGCACCCCGCCCTCGATCACCCGGATGCCCTTGCGCACCAGCGTCTGCACCATGGCGCGGGGCGACTTCATCGGGTCCTTGTCGATGCCGGGATAGCCGAAGGCGGGGTCGCCCGAGCCGCGGATGACCACGTCTCCGCGCACCACGCCGCCCTCGACGGGCCCGGTCACCAGCAGGTCCGTGCGGAAGCGGTAGCGGGGCCCCAGCAGCTCCAGCGCCCAGATGGAGCTGAACACCTTGTTGTTGGAGGCCGGGACCAGCGCCTGGTCCGCGTTGATGGCGAAGAGCGTCTGCCCCCGGTCCACCGACCAGGCCAGGATGGTCCACTCCCCGGGGTTGGAGACGGCGGCCTCGGCCTGCGCCTGCAGCGCCCCCGGCGCGTCGTCGGGGCGCACGGCCCCCCCGAGCACCACCACGGCCGCCGCCGCGGCCGCGGCCGCCAGCCCGGGGCGGAAGAGCTTCCTCACGGGTTGCATCGTCGTCATGCGTCTTCCTTCTGCCGCGGTCAGCCGCGGACGGCGGTGCCGGCGTCCACCGGCGCGGTGAGCGTCACTTCTTCCCCGCGGAGCGCCTCCGCGCCGCTCACCTGCAGCTCCTCCAGGATC
Organism: Longimicrobiaceae bacterium; assembly: GCA_036277195.1. Classification (GTDB taxonomy): domain Bacteria; phylum Gemmatimonadota; class Gemmatimonadetes; order Longimicrobiales; family Longimicrobiaceae; genus Longimicrobium. Next base: position 4,478 of record DASUNK010000205.1, read on the forward strand.
ATCTGCTGCAGGCGGAACGACGAGCGGGTGTTCTCCTCCAGGTCCATCGCCAGCACGAAGAAGGCGGCCAGGGAGAAGAGGGCGACCGCCGTCACCACGCTCCCCACCAGCACCCCGGCGCCCTCGGTCATGGTCCGCGCGTCCTCCTCGCCCAGGGTGGAGATGAACACCAGGCCGCCGAGGAGGAGTATCAGCACCGCCAGGAAGCGGATGACCGCCACCAGGATGCGTAGGCTGCCGTAGCGCTCCTCCACGCCGGCCAGCCGGCGGGGGGCACGGCGCTCCTTGAGCAGGGCCCCGCACTTGGGGCAGCGGTCCTTGGTGGGGTCGTCCACCACCGTGCCGCAGCTGGTGCATTGCACGGGGGTGCTGAAGAGGTGCAGGGACATGGCTCCTGTCTGGCTGCCGTTGCCGGGGGCGGGGGATCTCCCCCCAGCCGAGCAACGGGCGTGCCAGCCCGCCCCGGGGGAGCACCACCGGGCGAGAGATCCAACTCGTTGTGTGCGTGGGAGATGGCGGTGCGCTACGCCTCCAGGTCGCACCAGCGCACCAGGTCAAGCAGCGGGGGGCGCCCGTCGTGGTGCCAGTGGGGAGGAGGCCAGGCCATGCGCCCGAGCGGGGCCACCCGGCTGGCCCCCAGCCGGCCGAGCGCCGCCGCCAGCGCGCGGGCGGCGGCCGGCGAGGCGGCCACGCCCACGGTCTGCAGCACGGACGCGTACGCCTCCAGCAGCGCCGGGACCTCGGCCAGCGCGGCCACCGGCTTCACCCGCACCACGCGGTTGAGGCACGACGCGGCGAAGGCGGGGTCGGGGTCGTAGACCACCGTCCACGCCGTCCCCCCGGGCGAGGCGTGGAGGACCGCGCCGCTGGCGAACTCGGCCTCGCCGCGGAGCTGGTGGATGGCGGCGGACTCGCCGGGGGCGAGGGGGCCGCGGGGAAGCTCCCGCTCCACCTGCTCCATGGCCGCGGCCAGCAGCGCCGCCCACTCGCGGGGACCCACCTCGCCGCCCTCCTCCACGTAGAACAGGTGGGGAGAGACGCACCCCTGCTGGTCGAAGATGGCGGCGTCGAGGGCGGCGTCGCGGGCCAGGGCGGGCGCCTCCGCGCGCGTCAGCCGGTCGCGCCCGACGGCGGCGAAGGAGAGCCGGGGCCCGTACGCCAGGAAGCGCGCGCGGGGCGGCGTGCGGGCACGGACGGAGGCCACCGCCTCGGCGCCGCCGTAGGCCACCACCGCGTCGGCGGCCTCCAGGGCGGCGCGCTCGAGCGCCTCGGCGCCGCCGGGCCAGTAGGTCACGGCGAGGCAGGCGCCCAGCCCCGCGTCCTCCTCGGCCACGGCGCGCGCGAAGAGGGGGGCCAGCAGCGGCTCGCCCGCGGCGGTCTTCCCCAGGGTGGCGGCCTTCACCAGCAGCGAGCGGACCAGGGAGGTGACGGCCACGCCGGGGACGTTGCCGCTGAAGACGTGCACGGCCAGCCGCGGCCCGAAGGCGGCCCGCAGCGTGCGCGCGTCCGGCCCGGGGCGGAAGCCGTCGAGCACCTCCGGGTCGCCGAACTCGGCGCGCAGCAGCGTGGTCAGGGGGCCGGCGCGCCAGTCCGCGGCCATGCGGTCCAGCACCAGGCGCGTCATGGCGGGCGAGTAGCCGGTGACGGCGGGGAGGGCGTGCTCGGCGGTGGCGCGCAGGGGATCGCCGGGGTCCAGCAGGCGGGCGGCGGCGCGGTCGACCACCGCGACGATCTCGGCGACGGGGCGGTGGGCGAGGTGGCGCTCGCGGGCTGCCAGCAGGGCGTCGATCTGGCGGCGCAGGTCCTCGGGCCGGAGCTGGGGGATGCGCAGCGTGAAGGCGTCCGCGCCCGCGCCGTACGCCCGCGGGGTGGTGGGCGGGTCCGCCAGCGCCGGGAGGTGGAACGCGTCGATCATCTCCCGGGAGACGAGCGGCGCG
>DASUNK010000206.1:0-2593 GCA_036277195.1 Longimicrobiaceae bacterium
CGAGGTCGTTAGGATGACCTCGTTCGCCTGGTTCCGGCGTCCGGGGAGGGAGAGCCAGCGCCGCTTGCTGCATGACGGCCCGCGTGAGACCCGCTCCCCTCCCCGGCGAGGGAGGCCCCAACCGACCACAGGGTGTTGCGCCCGGGCAGCCTGAAGCCCGGAGCGCCGGTCAATGAGCGATCGGTGAGACCTCCCTACGCCGGAGCCGTGTGAGGACCCCTCTCCGGGAGGTGCTGCTTGGACGGACCCGCTCCCCACCACTTCGCTGGAATCGACTGGGCCAGCGACAAGCACGACGTCTGCGTTCTCGATGCGACGGGCCGGATCCGTCGCCGCTGCACCACCCGCCACACCGCCGACGGGCTGAAGGATCTCGTCACCCTTCTCGACAGCTTCGGCCCGCGCGATGGCCTGCCTCTCGCCATCGAACGACCCTCCGGGCTGCTCGTCGACACGCTCCTGGAGGCCGGCTTCCCGGTCGTTCCCGTCCATCCCAACGCACTGCAGGCCACTCGTCCCCGTTACACCGCCGCGCTCAGCAAGAGCGATCCCGGCGACGCCTATCTCCTCGCCGATGTCCTGCGCACTGACAGCCACCGCTTCCGCCCCCTGCGCGCCCCCTCCGATCGCACCCGCGCCCTGCGCGCCGCCGTCCGCACTCGTGACGACCTCGTCGCCACACGCGTCCAGCTCGCCAACCAGCTCCGCTCCCTCCTGGAGAGCTTCTGGCCGGGAGCCGCCGTCATCTTCGCCGACATCGACAGCCCCATCGCTCTCGACTTCCTCGACGACTTCCCCTCCCCCGACCACGCCGCTCGCCTGTCCCAGAAGCGCCTGGAGCGCTTCCTCAAGCTGCACGCCTACTGCGGCCGCCGCTCCTCCGCCGAGCTCCTCGCCCGTCTGCACGCAGCGCCCCCAGGCCGCGCCGGCGCCCTGGAGCGCGAGACCAAGGCCCAGCTCGTCCGCTCCCTCGTCTGCGTTCTCCGTCCGCTCGTCCTGCAGATCCGCGCCCTCGACGGACTCCTCGCCGCTCATCTCGCCCAGCATCCCGATGGACCTATCCTCCAGTCCTTCCCTCGATCCGGCTCCGTGAACGCCGCCCAGATCCTCGCCGAACTCGGCGACGATCGTCTTCGCTTCGCCTCCTTCGAGCAGCTCGCCGCCGAGGCCGGCGTCGCTCCCGTCACCCGCGCCTCCGGAAAGCACCGCACCGTCTCCTGCCGCTTCGCCTGCAACAAGCGCCTCCGGCAGGCCATCACCACCTGGGCCGACAACTCTCGCCACGCCGCTCCCTGGGCCGCTGCTCGATACCGTGACGCCCGTCAGCGTGGATGCGATCATCCTCATTCCGTTCGCATCCTCGCCCGCGCCTGGTGCCGAGTCCTCTGGCGCTGCTGGCACGACCGCGTCTCCTACCATCCCACCCAACACGGAAGGGCTCTCCCCTTCCTGCCTGCTCAAGCCCTCGCCCCAGCCGCTTGAGTCCCGGGGGGTTGACACAGGGTGTCTCACGTCCCCGCCTCCCGCCCGGCGCTGCGGGCCACGGAGAGGAGGATCCCCACCGCCACGAAGGAGGCCAGCAGCGCGCTCCGCCCGTACGACATGAAGGGGAGCGCCACACCCGTCGTCGGCAGCAGCGCCAGCGCCACCCCCATGTGCAGGAAGGCGGAGACGGCGATCAGGTGCGTCATCCCCACCGCCAGCAGGTAGCCGAAGCGGTCCGGCGCGCGCGCGGCGATGCGGTAGCCCACCAGCAGGAAGCCGGTGAAGACGGCCACGGTGAAGAGCACCCCCGGCAGCCCCCACTCCTCGGCGATCATGGCGAAGAGGAAGTCGTTGTGCGGCTCGGGGAGGAAGCCGAACTTCTGCCGGCTCTCCCCCAGTCCCACGCCTCCCAGCCCGCCCGAGCCCACCGCGATCAGCGACTGGTAGATCTGGTAGCTCACCCCGCCGGTGTCGGTGGTGGGGTCGAGGAAGGCGACGATGCGGCGCATGCGGTAGCCCGCGCTCGCGATCTGGCTCCACACCACCGGCACCGCCAGCACGCCCAGCAGGATGAAGTGGCCGATGCGCGCCCCGCCGGCGAAGAGCACCAGCGCCGCCAGCAGGGCGATGAGGAGCGCGGCGGACATATTGGGCTCCACCAGCACCAGCAGCACCACCGCGCCCCAGACCATCAGGAAGGGCGCCAGCCCGCGCGAGAGGGAGTGCAGCCGGTCCGCCTTCTTCACCGCCAGCGCCGCCGTCCACACCAGCACGGCGATCTTGGCGAACTCGGAGGGCTGGAAGCGCACCCCCAGGTCCAGCCAGCGCCGGGCGCCGTTCACCCGCGGGGCGACGGACTCGGTGCCGGGGAGGATCACCACCACCAGCATGGCCGCCGTCGCCAGCAGCATCGGCCAGGCGAGGCGGCGGAAGCGGCGGTAGTCCACCCGCGAGAGCACGGCCGCCAGCACCACCCCCGCGCCCGCGCCGGAGAGCTGGAGGAGGGCGTAGTGGTGCCCCGGCTGCCCCTGGCTCCGCGCCAGGAAGGAGGAGGCGGAGTACATCTCCAGCAGCCCGAAGCAGAAGGCGGCGGCGGTGAGCGCCACCA
>DASUNK010000207.1:0-4052 GCA_036277195.1 Longimicrobiaceae bacterium
CCGTGCGCGACGCCTGGGCGCGCGACCGGAAACTGGCCGTCCACGGCTGGGTATACGACCTCCACGACGGGCTGCTGCGGGACCTCGGCATCTGCGTCACCTCCGAGGCGGAGCTCCCGCAGTGAGCCGCTCCGGCACCACCGCCATCCACCAGGAGCCGCGCATGCGCAGCCGCTCGCCAGGAACGTGGGCCCGGATGGGAATGCTCGCCTGTGCCGCCCTCGTGCTCACCCGCTGCGCGCCACCCCAGCAGCCGCCGGCGGACTCCGCCGCCGTCCGGGCGGGCCGGGTGGAGCTCGGCTCGCCCGAGGGCGGCGACTGCTCGTCGCTCCGCTTCGACCTGCGGCGCGGAACCCTGAACGGGCTCTCGCCCCAGGCGTCGATGGAGCAGGTGAAGGCGAGGCTGGACTGCTCGACGGGGGAGACGGAGGAGGGCGAGCCGATCAACTACGGCGGCGGCGTCTTCTTCCTCGACCACGACATGTACTTCTACACGCACCGCGACTTCATCGAGGTGCGCGCCCGCTTCCCCGGGACGGTGGCGCCGGACCTGCTGGGCGCCTCGCGCGCCGCCGCCGCCGCCGCGCTGGGCGAGCCGATCGAGGTGGAAGGGACCGGCCACCTCCTCTTCCGCGCGCCGTACGGGTGCGCGCGCGTGCTGCTGGACGCGGCGGGCATGGTGACGCAGGTGGCGGCGCACGCGCGCCCGTGCGAGGACGTGCCGGCGGACATCGAGGCGTCGCCGGGGTCCGCCCCCATCCCCTTCGTCTTCCCGGGGAGGCTCCCCCGCATCCCGCCCCGGGACGAGTGGACCGACGCCACCGAGCTGAGCGGGGTGTGGCGCGGCAGCTACGTCTGCGCGCAGGGCGAGACGGGGCTGGAGCTCACCCTGGAGGGCAGCGCCTCGGGCGAGGTGCGGGGCGCCTTCCGCTTCTTCCCCCTCCCCAGCAACCCCAACGCCCGCGCCGGCAGCTACCGGATGCGCGGGGCGTACGCCCGGGGCGGGCGGCTGGTGCTGGAAGGGGCGGCGTGGATCGACGCGCCCCCCGACTACATGATGGTGGGGCTCGAGGGCAAGGTCACCGCCGGCGGGCGCCAATTCACCGGCACCGTCCCGGAGTGCGACGCCCCGTTCCGGGTCTCGCGCGACCAGGCCGAGGCCGTGCCCGCCCCGGTGGTGCCCCGCACGGACTGACGTCCGTCCCTCTCCCGCGCCGCCGCGGCTTGCCCCCGCGGCGGCTCCATCCGTTCACGCCGTACGAGAAGAGCCGCGCCATGCCACGATCCACCCTCGTTCGCCCGCGCGTGCTGGCGGCCGGCCTGCTGGCGGCCGCGGTGCTCGGCGGCGCGCCGGCGCTCCCGGCGCAGGACGGCGGCTACCGCACGCCGCCCGCGCCGATCCCCCAGATCCTGGGCACGCCGCCCACCCCGGTGGTGACGGTGAGCCGCGACAAGCGCACGGTGGCGCTCCTGGGCCGCGAGAACCTCCCGGGCATCGCGGAGCTCTCCGAGCCGGACCTGCGGCTGGCCGGCTTCCGCATCAACCCGGCGAACAACGGCCCCGCCAACAGCCGCCTGGCCTGGAGCAACGCCATCACCTTCCAGGACCTGGAGACGGGCGCCCGCCGCGAGGTGAGCCTCCCCGCCGGGAGCCGGGTGGTCTTCCCGGCGTGGTCGCCGGACGGGACCAAGCTGGCCTTCGTGCGCGGGGCGGAGAACGGGCTGGAGCTGTGGGTGGCCGACGCCCGCACCGGCCAGGCGCAGCGCGTCACCGGGCCGGTGCTGAACGCGGCCTACGGCTCCGGCTATGGGTGGCTCCCGGACGGCTCCGGGTTCCTGGTGCGCCTGGTGCCGCCCGGCCGCGCCGCGGCACCGCCGCGGCCGCGCGTCCCCGGCGGGCCGCTGGTGCAGGAGAACCTCGGCCGCACCGCGCCCGGACGCACCTACCAGGACCTGCTGCAGGGCCCGCACGACGAGGCGCTCTTCGAGCACTACTTCACCTCGCAACTGGCGCGCGTCCCCGTGGGCGGCGGGCAGCCGCAGCCGATCGGCGAGCGGGGCGTCATCTCCGGCGCCGGCGTGTCGCCGAACGGCGAGTACATCCTGGTGACGCGGGTGAAGCGCCCGTACAGCTACGTGGTGCCGGCCTCCCGCTTCCCCTACGAGGTGGTGGTGCTGGACCGGCGCGGCGCCGTGGTGAAGCGCGTGGCCGACATCCCCCTCACCGACAACCTCTCCACCGCCTTCGACGCGGCGCCCGAGGGGCCGCGCGACGTGCAGTGGCGCGCCGACGCGCCCGCCACCCTGGTGTGGGTGGAGGCGCAGGACAAGGGCGATCCCCGCACCGAGGCCGCGGTGCGCGACCGCGTGCTGATGCTGGAGGCGCCCTTCACCGGCGAGCCGCGCCGGCTGATCGACCTCGACCAGCGCTACGCCGGCATCGCCTGGGGGCGCGCCGACGTCGCCCTGGTCTACTCGAGCTGGTGGAACACGCGGCGCGAGAAGCACTTCCTGGTGAACCCCTCGCAGCCCGGCGCCGCGCCGAACCTGCTGGTGGAGCGCAGCTCGCAGGACCGCTACAACGACCCCGGCTCGCCCGTGTTCACCTACACCCCCGCCGGCTTCCCGGTGATGCAGTTCACCTCCGACGGCGGCGCCTTCCTGGTGACGGGGCCGGGCGCGTCGCCGAAGGGCGACTACCCCTTCCTGGGGCGATTCAACCTGCGGAGCTCGGGCATGGAGAAGCTCTGGCAGGCGTTCGATCCGTACTACGAGCAGGTGGTGACGGTGCTCGACGCCGACGGCGAGCGCATCCTCACCCGGCGCGAGTCGCTCACCGAGCCGCCCAACTACTACGTGCGCGACCTGAACGGGAACCAGGTGCGGGCGATCACGAGCTTCCCGGACCCGGCGCCGCAGCTGGCGGGGATCCAGCGGCAGCTGATCACCTATCCGCGCGCCGACGGGGTGACGCTGAGCGGCACCCTCTACCTCCCCCCCGGCTACGACCCGCAGCGCGACGGCCGCCTCCCGGTGCTGATGTGGGCGTATCCCACCGAGTTCCGCGACGCCGCCGTGGCCGGGCAGGTGCAGGGCTCGTCCAACCGCTTCCAGCGCCCGGGCGGCATCTCGCACCTCTTCCTGCTGACGCAGGGGTACGCCATCCTCGACAACCCCACCATGCCGATCGTGGGCGAGGGCGAGAAGGAGCCCAACGACAGCTACATCGAGCAGCTGGTGGCGAGCGCGCAGGCGGCGGTCGACAAGGTGGTGGAGATGGGGGTGGGGGACCGCGAGCGCATCGGGATCGGCGGGCACTCGTACGGGGCGTTCATGACGGCCAACCTGCTGGCGCACAGCGACCTGTTCCGCGCCGGCATCGCGCGCTCGGGGGCGTACAACCGCACGCTGACGCCGTTCGGGTTCCAGGCCGAGCAGCGCACCTTCTGGGAGGCCACGGACACCTACACGCGGATGAGCCCCTTCACCTACGCCAACCGCATCAACGAGCCGATCCTGTTGATCCACGGCGAGGCGGACGACAACTCGGGGACCTTCCCGATGCAGAGCGAGCGGATGTACGCGGCGCTGAAGGGGCACGGGGCCACGGTGCGCTACGTGGTGCTGCCGTACGAGGCGCACGGCTACCGGGCGCGCGAGAGCACGCTGCACACGCTGTGGGAGATGGTGACCTGGATGGACCGCTACGTGAAGAACGCGCCGCCGCGGAGCCAGAGCCAGCCGCAGCGCGCGGCGGGGAACAACCAGTAGGTGCCGGCCAGGGAGCAGACATGACGGCAGGGCGGGTTGCGGCGGTGCTCTTCGACCTGGACGGCACCCTGATCGACACCTTCCACCTCTACCTGGAGAGCTACCGGCGCGCGCTGGAGCCCTTCCTGGGCTACCGCCCCACGATCGAGGAGTTCGCGGCCCACCGCCCCGCGTCCGAGCGGCGCTTCCTGTCCGGGTGGATCGGCAGCCCCGGGCTCCCGATCAAGAGCGCCGCGAGGAAGATGTCCTCCAGATCCGCGATCGACGGCAGGAGCAGCCGC
>DASUNK010000208.1:0-6618 GCA_036277195.1 Longimicrobiaceae bacterium
TGTTAGGTGGCACAAGCATCATCTCAACGCACATCGCACGTGGACATCATTGATCAATTCATCGCGCGCTACCGCCGCGAATTCGATTTCTTCGAGCAGGCTGGCCGACTAGTAGCCCAACAACTCGATGCACAGCTGCAGGCCTCTGGCATTCGTGCGATGGTGACTTCCCGCGCGAAGAACCCACGTCGGCTTGAGGCAAAGATCCGGCAGCGCGCGGTGGTCAGTGCGGGTATCATGAGGAAGCCCGCCGGAGCGGGGTCCGGTGGGCTTCCGCTGTCAGTTGACCGGGCAAGATGCTCGGGCTTGGCGTTGCTCCACGTGCAGGTTGCGCGCGCACATCCAGTAATTACGCCATTTCCGAGCATCCTGCTCCCCAACTACCCTCTACGCTGATTCTGCCGCGATTTCAATTGCCCCAGGCAAGGAGGACGCGCGCGATCCCGCGGACACAGGCGCGGTGCGAGTACGGGCGACGCATGCGTCGCGCCCTACGAACGTTCTGCGGCGACGGAGCGTTGCCGAAGCGGTCCTATGGCCGGTTGCGGCCGAGGCTGTAGGTCAGGTTCAGCAGCGGGAACAGCGACGTCTCGTCCTCGCTGATGAAGACGCCGCCCGCCACCTCCACCGCGAAGTGCCTCCCGAAGACGCGCATTCCCCCGGAGAGGATGGTGCTCTCGCCGTCGAAGGTCGAGTAGTTCTCGGTGAGGAGCTTGGTGCGGCGCCCGATGCGCTGCTCGCCCCCCAGCATCCAGAGCACCCCCCGCGCCTCCGCGCCCGAGCGGTCGATGAGCCCGGTGGCCGCGCCGAAGTGCACGGCCCGGTCCGGCGGTCCCACCGTCACCACCCCGAAGCCCATCGCCACGGGCGCGTCGATGTCCTCATCCCCCAGGATGGCCCCCAGGCCGACCGCCGCGCTCAGGCTGCCGGTGCGGACCACCTCCGCCTTGGGGAGGAGGAAGAACTGCCGGTCGACGTTCTCGGTCATCATCGGCAGCGGCATCGCCGCGGTCAGCGAGAAGCGGTCGAACGCGCCGAAGCTCACGAAGGGCACCAGCACCTCCATCACCCCCGCGTCGAACTGCCCGGAGGGGATGGAGCGCGCCGTGGGCCCCACCAGCAGCTTGGAGGCGAGCGGGTCCGGCACCCACCGGTTGCCGTCGGTCTGGGCGTGCGCCGCGGCGGGTGCGAGGAGCGCGGCAGCGAGCAGGAGGGCGAGGCGGGTCGGGGGCATGGCAGGCCGGATGCTGAGGGGAGCGGGACGGCGGATGGGAGGTGTACCCGCGGGCGACACGGAAGTTTACCTGCGGGGACGGGCGATCGGTATGGTCTGGTTTCCCATTTCGTACCCCGGGGGTTAGATTCAGGCTCCGTCGAACCCTCTAAGTTGCCGAGCCAGGCCAGGATGCAGCCGATTCAGCGCAGGCGCACGGTCACCGTGGACGTGGGCGGGGTGCACATCGGGAGCGCCCACCCGGTGGTGGTGCAGTCCATGACCAATACCGACACGGCAGACGTCGCCGCCACCGTGCGCCAGGTGGCGGCGCTCTGGCGTGCCGGGAGCCAGATCGTCCGCGTCACCGTCAACCACGAGGAGGCGGCGCGCGCCGTCCCGCGCGTGGTGGAGGGGCTGGAGGCGCGCGGCGTGCACGTGCCGATCGTGGGCGACTTCCACTACAACGGCCACCTCCTGCTGGCCAAGCATCCCGACTGCGCCCGCGCCCTCGCCAAGTACCGCATCAACCCGGGGAACGTCGGCGCCAAGCGCCACGACGAGAACTTCCAGGCCATCGTCGAGCTGGCGCTGGAGCACGGCAAGCCCGTGCGCATCGGGGTCAACTGGGGCTCGCTCGACCAGGCGCTCCTCACCGCCCTGATGGACGAGAACGCCCGCCGCCCCGACGCGGAGAAGAAGGACGCCAAGACGGTGATGATGGAGGCGATGGTGGAGAGCGCCATGCGCTCCGCCGCCTTCGCCGAGCGCTGCGGGCTCCCGCACGACCGCATCGTCCTCTCGGCCAAGGTGAGCGGGGTGCAGGACCTGGTGGCCGTCTACCGCATGCTGGCGCCCCTCTCGGACTACCCGCTGCACCTGGGGCTCACCGAGGCGGGGATGGGGATGAAGGGGATCGTGGCCTCCACCGCCGGCCTCGCCATCCTGCTCCAGGAGGGGATCGGCGACACCATCCGCGTCTCGCTGACCCCGAAGCCCGGCGGCGACCGCACCGAGGAGGTGCAGGTGGCGCAGCAGATCCTCCAGTCGCTGGAGATCCGCTCCTTCACCCCGCAGGTCACCAGCTGTCCCGGGTGCGGGCGCACCACCTCCACCTACTTCCAGCAGCTGGCCGAGGACATCCAGGGCTACCTGCGCGACCAGATGCCCGCCTGGCGCGCGTCGCACCCCGGGGTGGAGGAGCTGAAGGTGGCGGTGATGGGGTGCGTGGTGAACGGCCCGGGCGAGAGCAAGCACGCCAACCTGGGGATCTCCCTCCCCGGCACCTTCGAGGAGCCCAAGGCGCCGGTGTACGTGGACGGCGAGCACTTCACCACCCTGCGCGGCGACCACATCGCCGAGGAGTTCAAGCGCATCCTCGACGCCTACGTGGAGAGCCACTACCCGGCGCGCGTGCCCGAGGCCGCGGGCGTGTAGGAACGCTACAGCTCCACGCCCTCGCGCTTCTCGTCCTCCGGCGCGGGCGGCGGGAGCGGGTGCCCGGCCAGCACGCGCACCACGAAGTTCCCCGCCTCATCGATCACCACCTCGTGGATGACGTCGAAGCCCTCCTCCAGCGCGGGCTCCTCCAGCCGCTTGGCCGCGCCCAGCACCCCCGGCACCGGCACGCTCCGCCCCCCCGCCTGCGCCCGCTCCCGGTTCCGCCGGATGGAGCCGCGCGGGTCCGGGCGGAAGAAGTAGCCCACCACGCGGAAGCCGGCCAGCCGCGCCGGCGCCACGTACCGCGCCCGCTCCGCCGCGGTCACGTTGGTGTTGTCCACCACGAACGGCTGGCGCGCCTGCAGGCAGGCGCGCAGCAGGGCGTCCTCGCGCGGGCGCGTGCGCAGCATGTCGAGGTTGATGCGCACGTGCGTGTCGAAGAAGCGCGCCCGGTAGAAGGTGGACTTCCCCGCCGCCTGGATCCCCACCAGGATCACCGCCTCCATCACCCTTCCACCGACGCCGGGCGCGCGCGCGGGCCCGCCAGCGCGTAGAGCAGCGCGCCCGCCGCCAGCACGCCCGCCACCACCGCCCACTCCAGCGGCTGGATGGAGGTGAGCAGGAAGGCGATCACCGCCAGCGCCAGGAAGGGGACCACGCCGGCCGCCGGCACCCGGAAGGGCGTGCCGCCCGCCTGCACCCCCCGCCGCCGCAGCTGCCACGACGCCACGCAGCACCCCACGTAGAGCAGGAGGGTGGAGAGGTTGGCCAGGATGGCGAGCCGCTCGAAGGCGCCGGTGAGCGCCAGCGCGCACACCACCACCCCCTGCACCGCGATGGCCACGTGCGGGGTGTGGAAGCGCGGGTGCACCGCGGCCAGCCCGCGCGGGAGGAACCCGTCGCGCCCCAGCGCGAAGAGCGCGCGCGGCACCGCCAGGATCATCCCGCCCACGTAGCCGAACATGGAGACGGCCGCCCCCGCCAGCAGGAGGGTGCGCCCCCAGGGGCCCAGCGCCACCGCCGCCGCGTCCGCCAGCGGGGTGCGGCTCTCCGCCAGCGCCGGGCCCAGCACCCCCTGCGCCGTGACGTGGAGCCCCAGGTAGAGGAGCGTCACCGCCGCCATCGCCAGGAAGATGGCCCGCGGCACCGTGCGGGCCACGTCGCGCACCTCGCCGCTCGGCACCAGCGCGCTCTCCACCCCCGCGAAGGCGAAGATCAGCAGCGCCGAGGTGCGGGCCACCTCGCCCGCCGCGGGCGCCGCCGCGCCGGCGAGCAGGTTGCGCTCCTCCACCGCGAACGCCCCCACCACCAGGAGGAGCACCAGCGGCAGCAGCTTGGCCACCGTCGCCACCACGTTGAGCGTGGCGCCCTGCCGCACCCCGCGGATGTTGACCGCCGAGAGCACGGCCACCGTCGCCACCAGCAGGAGCGCGCGGGGGAGGGCGCCCTCCAGCGCGGGGTGGAAGGCGGCCAGCGCGTCGATCAGGATGGTGGCCACCGCCGCCAGCGCCAGCGTCCCCACCGCCCAGAGGAGCACCCCCGCCAGGAACCCCACGAAGGGCCCGAACGCCACCTCCACGTAGGCGTAGGGCCCGCCGGTCAGCGCCACCCGGCTCCCCGCCTCGGCGATGCAGAGCACGATGAGCCCCATGGCCACCGCGCACACCAGGTAGGCCAGCGGCGCCCACGCGCCGAGCGCGCCGGCGACGCTGGCGGGGAGGCGGAAGATGCCGCCGCCCACGGTGATGTTGACGATGCTGGCAGCCAGCCCCCACACGCCCAGCGCGCGCACCAGCGCGGGGGTGGCGGCGGGCGTGCGTCCGGACGGCTCGGGCATGGGCAGGGCGTCGGGAGGGGATGGGAGAGTGCGGGCGGTGTGAGGATGGCGGGGTGGCGCTAATCCTGCAAGCCTCGACGGCCCCGAGCCCCGACTCACCAGCGGCCCGGCCGCGTCGGGTGGCGGCGGCGGCCGGATCTTGCGGACCGATACATGCCCTCAGAGCAAGCACGCACGGAGTTGCAGGAGCAGGTTGCCACGATCGGCAGGGAGGCGGGGGCGAAGGCGGTGGCGGTGGCCTACTTCGACTACGAGACGCGGTCGGAGTGGGAGCTCGACGGCGACCGCTGGTTCCACGCCGCCAGCACCATCAAGGTGCCCGTGCTGCTGGGCGTCTTCGGCGCCGTGCACCGCGAGGAGATCGCCCTCCAGTCGCGCGTGCACGTGCGCAACCGCTTCACCAGCAAAGTCGGCGGGGGCCCTTACCGCATCGACGGCGACCGCGACGCCAACTCCAAGGTGTACCAGCACCTGGGGCAGACGATGAAGGTGAACGAGCTGGCGTTCCACATGATCGTCACCAGCAGCAACCTGGCCACCAACCTGCTGGTGGACCTGGTGGGGGTCGAAGCCATCCGCCGCTCGCTGGAGGAGCTGGAGGTCACCGGCGTCGACCTGGTGCGCGGGGTGGAGGACGAGGCCGCCTTCCGCGAGGGGATCAACAACCGCGTCACCGCCCGGGGGATGATCAGCGTGCTCCGCCCGATCGAGGAGGGCACCGCCTACTCGGTGGAGCTCTCCGCCCGCATGCTCGAGATCCTGCACCAGCAGGAGTTCCGCAGCGGCATCCCCGCCGGGGTGCCCGACGGGGCGCGCGTGGCCAACAAGACGGGGGAGATCTCCACCGTGGCCCACGACGCCGCCATCGTCTACCTCCCCGAGCGGCGCAAGCCGTACGTGGTGGTGGTCCTCACCGAGTGGGAGTCGGGCGGCACCGGGCGCAGCGACACCATCGCCCGCATCTCGCGCGCGGTCTACCGCCACCTCACGGGGAACGGGCGATGAGGATCGACTTCCCCCTGCGCATGGTGGACGGCCTCCGGCTGAAGGAGGAGTACCGCGAGGTGCTCCGCCCCGGCGAGCTGGTGCGCGGCCGCGACGGGCGGCTGCGGCGCCTCCCCCGCTGGTTCTACGAGATCCCCAACTGGCGCGTGGCCCTCAAGACGCGGCTCTCGCCCCACTTCGTGCTCTGGGAGCTGATCGACGTCGACGTGCGCGAGCACGTGCTGCTGCGCACCGCGTGGCCCCGCTACGTCCCCTGCGCCGTCACCCTGCTGGCCGCCCACCTGGAGCTGCTGCGCGCCGCGGTGGACACCTACGTGCACGTCGCCGCCAACGGCGGCTACCGCTCGCCCCGGCACGCGCTCGCCACGCACGCCTCCACCCACTGCTGGGGGACGGCCGCCAACCTCTACCGCATCGGCGACGACGACCTGGACGACAAGGCCACCATCACCCGCTACCACGAGACCATCACCCGGGTGATGCCGGGGGTGTACCTGCGCCCGTACGGCGCCGGGGTCGGCGAGGCGGACGACCACATCCACCTCGACCTGGGCTTCACGGTGGTGGTGCCGCACGGCGCCGCCGGCGAGGCGAAGGAGGCGCCGGAGCCGGCGAGCGAGACGGAAACCGCCGGGGTGGGTGCGCCATGAGCCCGGGCGACGCGAAGAAGTCGGGCCCCGCCAAGCACGAGCGGCGGGCGCGCGCGGCCGCCCCGCTGCGGCTGGCCGCCATGGGGATGGAGGCCGAGTTCCAGGTGGTGGTCGACGGCCGGCCGATGCGCCCCGAGGACGTGTTCGGCACGCCGCGCGCCTTCGTGCGGGGCGAGCTGATGCACCGCATCGGCACCTCGTACCACCTCCCCAACGGCGGCGCCGTCTACTTCGACACCGGCGTCATCGAGGTGGCCACCCCCGTCATCGAGATCGAGCGGGGGGCCGCGGCGCGCGCCGGGCGCTCGCTCTGGGAGGCGATCCTCTACCTGCGCGGCGAGCTGGACGACTGGGAGCGCCGCACCGGGCGCGAGGTGCGGCTCACCGGCTTCAGCACGCACTACAACATCTCCTTCGAGCTCCCGCGCGAGGAGCAGGGGCGCAGCCGCACGGTGCAGAAGCTGGCGCTCCTC
>DASUNK010000209.1:0-2264 GCA_036277195.1 Longimicrobiaceae bacterium
CGCGGTCGCCGGTGCGGTACATCCGCGCCCCCGGCTCGCCGAAGGGATCGGGGACGAACTTCTCCGCGGTCAGCGCGGGGCGCCCCAGGTAGCCGCGCCCCACCTGCACCCCGCCGATGTGCAGCTCGCCGGGAACGCCCACCGGCGCCGGCGCGCCCCGCCCGTCCAGCACCAGGATGCGCGTGTTCGCCACCGGCCGGCCGATCGGGATCGGCCCCCCGACACCCGGCTCGCACGGCCAGTACGTCACGTCCACGGCGGCCTCGGTGGGGCCGTACAGGTTGTGCAGCCGCACGCGCCCGTTGCCGGCGGCGTCCATCCGCGCTTGGAAGCGCTGCGCCAGCTCCTCCGGCAGCGCCTCGCCCGAGCAGACGACGCGCGTGAGCGTCGCGCAGCGCTCCGCGGGCGCGGCGTCCACGAAGGCCGCGAGCATGGAGGGGACGAAGTGCAGCGTCGTCACCCCCTCGCGCTCGATCAGCTCCGCCAGGTAGGCGGGGTCGCGGTGGCCGCCGGGGCGCGCCAGCACCAGCCTGGCACCGGTGATCAGCGGCCAGAAGAACTCCCACACCGAGACGTCGAAGCTGAACGGCGTCTTCTGCAGCACCACGTCCCCGGCCGCCAGCGCGTACTCGTCCTGCATCCACCGCAGCCGGTTGACGACCCCGCGGTGCGCGTTCATGGCGCCCTTGGGATTCCCGGTCGATCCGGAGGTGTAGATGACGTACGCCAGCTGCGCGGGGGAGATGACGTCCGCCGGCGCCTCCCGCGGCTCGCCGTCGATGGCGGCGAAGGCGGGGTCGATGGCCAGCGTCTGCGCGCCGTGCTGCGGGAGCACGTCCGCCAGGTGCGGCTGGGTGAGGAGGACGGGGACGGCGGCGTCCGCCAGCATGTACGCCAGCCGCTCGCGCGGATACTCGGGATCCAGCGGCACGTACGCGCCGCCGGCCTTCAGCACGCCCAGGAGCGCGACGACCATCTCCATCCCGCGCTCCATGCAGACCCCCACCCGCGCCTCCGGCCCGACGCCCAGGCGCCGCAGCCGGTGCGCGAGCTGGTTCGTGCGCGCGTCCAGCTCCGCGTACGTCATCGTCCGCCCCTCGAAGGCGAGGGCGCCGGCGCCCGGCGTCCGCGCCGCCTGCCGCGCGAAGAGGGCGTGCAGCGTGTCGTCCTCGTAGCGCCGCTCCGGGCCCGTGCCCATCGCCAGGACGGCGGCGCGCTCGGTGTCGGCCATCATCCCCAGCGTGGCGAGCGGGGCGTCGGGGCGGTCGACGGCGGCACGAAGGAGGGTGACGAAGTGCCGCGCCATCCGCTCGATGGTCTCGTCCTCGAACAGGTCGGTGGCGTACTCGATCGTCCCGCCCACCCCCGCGTACGTCTCGAGGGTGGTGAGCTGCAGGTCGAACTTGGCGGCCCCGGTATCCACCAGCCCCCCCGCGTTCTCGGGATCGACGGGCCGCATGGGTAGCGCGGGCGGGCGGGCGTCGCCGTCGTCCGGCCCGGCGGCCTGCGCGGCGAAGTTGGGCTGGTGGAAGTAGAGGACCTGGAAGACGGGATGGCGGCTGAGGTCGCGCGGCACGCCCATCTCGTCCACCAGCTTTTCAAAGGGGAGGTCCTGGTGGCGGCTGGCGTCCAGCACCGCCCGCCGCGTGACCGCCACGGCGTCGCGGAAGGTGGCGTCCGCCGGCAGCCGCAGCCGCAGCGCCGCCGTGTTGACGAACATCCCGACGATCGGCTCCAGCTCCGGCCGTGCGCGGCTCCCCAGCAGCGTGCCGACCACCAGGTCGTCCTGGCCGGACCAGCGGCGCAGCAGCTCCGCAAAGGCGGCGAGCAGCACCATGTTCATCGTCGCCGCCTGCTGGCGGCAGGTCTCGCGCACCCGCGCGGCGAGCGCGTCGTCCAGGCGCAGGTGGTACGCCCGGCCGCGGTTGCTGGCGGTGGCGGGGCGCGGCCGGTCCGTCGGCAGCTCCAGCGCGGGCGCGCCCTGCAGCAGCTCGCGCCAGTAGCGCACCTGCGCCTCCAGCGCGTCGCCTTGCAGGCGCTCGCGCTGCCAGGCGGCGTAGTCGGCGTAGCGCAGCGGCGGCTCGGGGAGCGCCAGGGACCGGCCCTCGTGGAACGCCTCGTAGAACGCCAGCAGGTCGCCGTACACCAGCGGCATCGACCACCCGTCGGTGGCGATGTGGTGCGCGGTGAGCACCGACGCGTGCTCCGCATCCGACACGCGCAGCAGGGTCAGGCGGATCATGGGCCCGCGCTCCAGGTCGAAC
>DASUNK010000210.1:0-5954 GCA_036277195.1 Longimicrobiaceae bacterium
CCCCACGGGGATGAACACCACGTCGCGCTCGCCCGCGGGGTCGAAGGCGCGGAGCACGTAGTCCAGCAGCCCCAGCTTGGGCGGGCGCAGCCGGCCGTCGCGGCTCAGCCCGCCCTCCGGGTACACGGCCTGGGTGACGCCCGCCGTGGTGGCCATGTGCACGTAGCGCTCGAGCACGCGGCGGTACAGCTCGTCGCCCGAGTTGCGGCGGATGAAGTAGGCTCCCAGCGAGCGGATGAGCGTCTGCAGCGGCCAGATGCGCGCCCACTCGCCCACGGCGTAGCTGAGCGCGGCGCGGCTGGCGGCGAGGTACGCCACCAGCACGTAGTCCATGTTGCTGCGGTGGTTCATCACGAAGACCAGCGTGGAGCCGCGCTCCACGCCGGCCAGCCCGGCCTCGTCCTGGTAGCCCAGGCGCACGCGGTAGAGGGTGCGGGCGAGCTTGCGCGCCAGCCAGGTGCCGATGCGGAAGTAGAGGTAGGCGTTGAAGGCGGGGACGATCTCGCGGGCGTAGCGCTCCACGCGGGCCATCGCCACCTCGCGCGGCATCCCGCGCTCGCGGGCGTGCGCGTCGGCGGCCTCCACCACGCGCGGGTCGTAGAGCAGCCGGTCGATGAGCACCTGGCGCTTGGTGAGCTTGAACGCCGGGATCTCGATCCGCAGCCGGGTGTTGATCTCCTCGATGACGCGGTTGGTGCGCTGGCGGAAGAACCAGCGCACGCTGGGGAGCATCAGCCGCTCCAGGGCGGACCACGCCGCCAGGACGGCCAGCACGGCCACCAGCCATACCGGGAGGGCGACGGTGCCGCTCACGGGGGGCGCGGCGTGCCGCGGCGGCAGTCCTCGCACACGCGCCGGCCCATGCGGAAGGGGAGGAGCCCCGCCGCGCCGAAGTGGGCGGGGCACAGCCGCCGCCGGCAGCGCGCGCAGGTGGCGCCCGTCCCGGCCGGGAAGCGGGCGCCGCATCCCTCGCAGGTGAACAGGGCGGCGGTGGCGGTCATCTAGGATCCAAATGCGTCGGGGCGCGATTCATCGCGCCCGCCGGCGGCGCTGCCAGGCGATGTCCTCGCGGCCGCCGCAGCGGTGAGGCTCCCGCACCCGGCTTCCGATCACGCCTCGGCCAGATTCTTCGGCCCTGCGAGCACCGGCGCAGCGGCTGGGCCGGCGTGGCCGGGCGCTCAGAATGACAGGGCCGGGTGGCGGTGCGCACTCGACCGGCCCTGCAGTCCGCGCAGGCGGACTTCGCGTGGTTCCAGCGGCGAACTCGTTCGCTCCGCTGACGGCCGGGCTGCGCTGGCGCCGGCCTCACGGCACGTGGCGCTGCTCCTCGGGCGCGGGGCCGCCGCGGGTGGCGGTCGCCGGGCTGGGCGCCCGCGCCAGCAGGAAGCCGTGCCACAGCCACGCCGCCGCCGCCGCGCCCAGCAGCGGGCCGGTCCAGTAGACCAGGTGGTCGTCCCACATCCCCGAGGCCAGGGCGGGCCCCAGCACCCGCGCCGGGTTCATGGCCGCGCCCGTGATCGGACCGATCGCCATGATGTCGAGCGCCACCGTGAGCCCGATGGCGAAGGGGAACACCGACTTGGGCGCCCGCTCGTCCACCGCCGTGCCGAAGACCACCAGCACCAGGAAGAAGGTGGTGACCAGCTCCACGGCGATGCCGGCGCCGGCGCTGACGCCGGGCGCCAGCACGGGCGTGCCGGCGGCCACCGGCTCGCCCGAGCCGAAGAGGGCGCGCAGCAGCAGCGAGGCCGCCACCGCCCCGCCGATCTGGGCCGCCCAGTAGAGGGCCCCGCGCACCGGGTCCATCCGCCGGGTGACCACGAAGCCGAAGGTGACGGCCGGGTTGAAGTGCCCGCCGGAGATGGCGCCCAGCGCGGCCACCATCACCGCGATGGTGAGGCCGTGGGCGAGGGCCACGGTGGTGAGGCTGACCACGCCCTCCGGCTGCCCGGCGATGACCCCGGCGTTGATGGCCAGGATGCCGATGAAGCAGAGCGCGAAGGTGCCGATGGCCTCGGCGGCGAGTGCGTGTGCGGGACGGTCGGGCATGGGATCCTCAGGACTCAGGACTCAGGACTCAGGACTCAGGACTCAGGACTTAGGACTTGGGACTCGGGATTGCTTCTCGTACACTCCGCCACCACGAAGACCCCCGCGGGCTCCAGCCGCGCGGCGTCGGCCGGGCGCCCGAAGGCGGAGGCGGCGAAGAGGCGGTACAGGGCGTCCTCGTCGCGGTGGGCCAGGCGCCAGTCGAGCACGTGGTCCATGCAGGCGCGGCAGGGGTTGCCCGGGTGCGCGGCGCACACCACCACCCGCCCGCCCGGGCGCAGCATGCCGTGCGCCAGGCTCAGCAGCCGCACGGCCGGCTCGTCGCCGTCCATCGCTTCGAGCAGGACGGGGACGTACACCAGGTCCTGCCCGCGCAGCTCCGCCGCCATGCGCCCGCCCGCCAGCCGCACCGCGTCCTCCTCCACCAGCTCGATGCGGTCCCTCAGCTTCAGCCGGTCGCGCCGCTCCGCCACCAGCGCCAGCGCCTGCGGGTCGAAGTCCACCAGCGTGGCCCGCACCCCGGCGCCGCCGTCGGCCAGGGCGTCGAACACCTCGGCCGCGGGACCGCACCCCAGCGCCGCCACCCGCGCCTCGCCGCCGCTCTCCGCCGCCGCGCGGGCGATCTCGGCCGCCAGCACCGCCCGACGCCCCCGAACCCCCGCGGCCAGCGGCGACTCCAGGAAGCAGCGGTCCAGCACCGGGCCCACGCGGCCCGTGCCGCGGGGGGCGTTCTGGTAGATCATCTCCAGCAGCATGAAGTCGCCCGGGTAGCCGCGGGGCTTGGCGTAGGCGCGCTCGGCCGCGCGGGTCAGCAGCAGGTAGGGGAGGAGCTGCCGCTGCGCGTACAGACCCGCCTGCTCCTTCTCGTCGTCGCTCCCGGGCGCGGACGCGCCGAGCGCCCGGTTCAGCGCCGCGCAGAAGCGCGCGAACGCCTCGCGCAATGCCTCCGCCTCGGCGTCGGGCACCGCGTCGCGGCCGCGCTGCGCCGCCTCGTTGGCCGCGTGCACCGCCTCCTCCAGCGCGCCCACCGCCTCGGCCACCCGGCGCCGCACCTCGCCCTCCCCGTCCGGCTGCTGCGCCGCGAGCTGGCCGTTGGCGCGGCGCAGGCGCTGCGAGAGGAGCTTGGCCAGGCCGCGGTAGAAGCGCGCCGCGAACTGCGGGTCGCGCCCGAAGCGCGCCTCCAGCGTGGCGTGCGGCACCGTCAGCACCGCGGTGGGCTCCAGCGCCGCCACGCTCTCGGTGGGCGGCCGCTCCTCCAGCAGCGACATCTCGCCCACCACGCCGCCGGGCCCCACCACGGCCAGCCGCTCCTCGCCGTCCGCCGCGAAGACGCCGAGCAGCCCCCGCCGCACCAGGTGCACGGCGCCCACCGGCTGCCCGGCGCGGATGACGGCCTCCCCCTTCGCGAGCTGGTTCTCCAGCCCCGCCGAGAGGAGCCATTCCACGTCCACGTCGCTGAGCTTCTCGAAGAGCGCGGCGGCTCGGTTCATCACGGGGGTGGGATGAGGGGAGAAGGGGACCGGCGGATACGATGCGGCGCGGCGCGGTCCCAGGCAACACCGGCGTTGCCGATTCGCTTGTTCCCCGGGACGCGCGCGCCTACCTTTGCCCGTGCGCAGCCCTCCCCGCCCGCGCTCTTCCCGCCCCGCAGGTCCCTTTCTCCGGAGACACCCTTCATGCACGACCACATCGTCCATCCCCCGCCCGCGGACGACGACCGGCCGTGGTGCAAGCCGCGCCCCGCCACGCTCGCCGAGCTGGAGTTCGAGCCCCGGCCCATGGTGCACTGGTTCGACCCCGGCCAGCTGGTGCAGACCATCCTGCGCAGCCTGCTGGCGGGCGTCTTCGGCACCTACGCCGACAAGCGCGAGCTGCAGGAGGCGCTCAGCCACGGGAAGGCGGAGGACTTCGACTACAGCCGCCACCCCGGCGGCGAGATCTGGATCGACTACGTGGCGGACGTGGCCGAGGGCTTCGGCTCCACCTACACCATCGCCTGGCTGCTGGCCCAGCAGCAGCTGCCGCTCCCCGGCGCGCCCGACGCACCCGTGGCCGCCGACGCGCTCCCCGACGACCGGCGCCCGGGCGAGACGGTGGCGCCGCGCGGGCGGATCCTGGTGATGGGGGGCGACCAGGTGTATCCCACCGCCTCGGCCGACGAGTACGAGAACCGGATGGCGGGCCCGTACGACGCCGCGCTCCCCTGCCTGGGCGACGCGCGCGAGGAATGCCCGCACCTCTACGTCATCCCCGGCAACCACGACTGGTACGACGGGCTCACCGCCTTCCTGCGGCAGTTCTGCCAGGGGCGCTCCATCGGCGCGTGGAAGACCAAGCAGCACCGCAGCTACTGGTCGGTCAAGCTCCCGCACGGCTGGTGGCTGTGGGGGACGGACATCCAGCTCGACGCCGACATCGACGCCCCGCAGCTGGAGTACTTCCGCCGGGCGGCGCGCGAGGCCTCTCCCGGCGACCGGGTGATCCTCTGCACCGCCGAGCCCTGCTGGGTGCCCGCGGGCCGCGACGCCCTGCGCCGCCGCGAGGGGGGCGACGACACCCTCGGCAGCCAGGGCGAGTTCGACAACCTGGAGTTCTTCGAGCGCACCATCATCCGCAAGCACGGACTGGTGCTGGCGGTGACGATCACCGGCGACGCGCACCACTACACGCGCTACTCGTACGCGGCGGAGCCCGGCGCCCCGGAGAGCGTGCACAAGATCACCGCGGGGGGCGGCGCCGCGCACATGACCCCCACGCACCACCTGCCGGACCGGCTCCCGCTCACCTTCACCCCGGTGCGGGACGACGTGCGCGAGGCGCCGACCACCCTCGACCTCGAGCGCCGGGTGGAGTTCCCCACGCAGGCCGAGTCGCGCGAGTTCCTGGCGGGGCTCCCGGCGCTGCGCGAGCGCAACCCGGGGATGGGGAAGCTGCTGGCCGGCATGTACGCCGTGCTCTTCTTCATCTTCCACCTGTCGCTGGTGGGGTGGCGCAGCAACCACCGCATCCTCGAGTCGCTGAGCGGCGTCCTCCTCCTCGACGGGCTGCTCCTGTCCGTGCTGGTGATGGGGGCCACCCGCGCGCTCGCCCACCTCTCGCCCGGGGCCAAGCCGGACGCGCTGAAGCGGCTGTCGTGGGCGCACGGCGCGGCGCACCTGCTGATCGTGGCCGTCACCGCCGCGGTGCTCGCCTTCGCCAGCGTGGCGGCGGTGCAGGGCGCGCTGGGATTCGAGCGGGGCGACGACTACTCGCAGCCCTGGCTGCTGGCGGGCTACCTGGGGGTGGCGGCCGTGCTAACCGTGGCGATGTCGTTCGTGGGCAAGTACCTGGGCACGTGGGTGATGGCCGGGTACCTGCGCGTCGCCGACCGGCTGGAGGTGAACTCGAACGAGGCGTACGCCTCCATGGCCATCGAGGACCGCAAGAACTTCCTGCGGATGCGGCTCACCGAAGCGGGGCTGACCATCTACCCCTACGGCGTGCGCGAGGTGGTGCGGACGGAGGCGTGGAAGCCGGACCCGGACGGGCCGCGGGGCGCCCCGCTGCTGAAGCCGGAGCAGGCGCCGCGGATCCACCTGATCGAGCAGCCCGTGTTCGTGCCGCGCACCGTGCGGCCTCCCTACGATGGCGAGGAGGAGAGCAGGCTACGGGTGATGGCGGTGTTCGGCGAAGCCGGGGAGGAGGCGGAGACCGGCACCCTGGGCTGAGGGTCAGCCGGCGGGGTCTTCCCGGGCCCAGCGCTCCTTCTGGCGCGCGAGCGCGGCCCGGGCCGCCTCCTCCTGCCCGCGCTGCTGGTGCCGCTCCAGCAGCCGCAGCGCCGCGAACACCGCCAGCACGGCGCCGATCGCGACGATCGCCGCCAGCCGCCAGCCGCGCGGCAGGAGGGGGAACGCGATCAGCGCCCC
>DASUNK010000211.1:0-5433 GCA_036277195.1 Longimicrobiaceae bacterium
GGGAGGCCGCTGGAGGTGAGGTTGAAGCGCGCCGCGGAGGCGGTCTTCGCCCAGAGCAGGTACTCCGACCCCATCGGGCGCGCAGGGCTCACGCGCGCCCCCGCCGCCAGAGGAGGTAGGCGGGAATGCCCGCCAGCATGATCCCCAGCCCGATGGCGCTGTTGACCGGGTCGCGCCAGACGGTGCTCGCCACCACCGCCGCGCAGGCGGCGATGAAGAGCGCCGTGGTCACCGGGTGGCCGGGGACGCGGGGGCCGCGCTCCGCCGCCCGCCGCTCGCGCCGGCGGAAGAGGAAGACCGCCCCGGCGGTGAGGCCGAAGAAGACGAAGTCCACCGACACCACGTAGTTGAGGATCTGCCCGAAGGTGCCGGTGAGGGCGATGGCGAGCGCCAGCGCCCCCTGCAGCACGATGGCCACCACCGGCGCCCGCGTGCGCGGGTGGAGCCACGCCACC
The DNA here is from genome assembly GCA_036277195.1 of Longimicrobiaceae bacterium. Taxonomy (GTDB): domain Bacteria; phylum Gemmatimonadota; class Gemmatimonadetes; order Longimicrobiales; family Longimicrobiaceae; genus Longimicrobium. The sequence goes on from DASUNK010000211.1 coordinate 456, forward strand.
CCGCGGAAGAAGAGCCCGTCCGCGGCCATGGCGAAGTAGACGCGCGGCGCGGTGAGCATCCCCTGGCTCAGGAAGCCGAGGGTGGAGACGGCGATCCCCGCGCCGATCAGCGCGGCCCCGCCCTCGCCGAAGGCGAGCCGCATGACGCTGGACGCGGGCGCGGGCGACGCGGCCAGCCCCTCGGCTCCCAGCGCGCGGACGCACGCCACCGCCACCCCCACGTAGAGCGCCACCACCCCGAGCACCCCCGCCAGGAGGCCGCGTGCCAGGTCGCGCCGGGGGTCGCGCATCTCGCCGGCCACGAAGCTGGCCGTCTGCCATCCCCCGTAGGAGAACATCACCGGCACCAGCGCCGCCCCGAACGCCGCCACGCCCGTGCCCGCCGGCGCGGGAGCCGGCCCAGGCGCCGTGCGTCCCGGGACGAAGAAGAGCCCCGCCGCCACCAGCGCCAGGATGGCCACCACCTTGAGCACCATCAGCACGTTCTGCACGCTCCCGCCGGTGCGCACCCCCAGGCAGTTGACGGCCACCAGCCCCGCCAGGCAGGCGGCCGCGATCGCCGGCTCGCCGAGCGGCACCGCGGTCAGCTCGCGGAAGTAGCGGGCGAAGGTCACCGCCACCGCCGCCATCCCCCCCGTCTGGATCACCAGCAGCAGCGCCCAGCCGTAGACGAAGGCCACCGCCGGGTGATAGGCGTCGCGCAGGTAGGCGTACTGCCCGCCCACGCCGGGGCGGCGCGACGCCAGCTCCGCCCAGATGAAGGCGCCGGCCAGGGCGATGGCGCCGCCCGCCAGCCACGCCCCCAGGATGAGCCCCGGGGAGCGCACCTGCTGGGCGACGGCGTGCGGGGTGACGAAGATCCCCGAGCCGATGATGCCGCCCATCACGATCATGGTGGCGTCGAAGGGGCCCAGGCGGCGGGCCAGCCCGGGCGGGCCCGGGGCGGGGTCGGTGACGGGCACGGATTGGCGGGCGGAGGGTGGGCCGAGGGCGGGACCCACCCAACTTAGACGCGCCGCCGCGTCAGTTCCAGGGTTTCAGGGCGGCCCGGGGCTGGACGCCGTGCGCGGGCCCGTCTAAGCTTGGGAGGATCTTCCCGGCCGCACCCGCACGCGAGGTGGCTCTCCATGCCGCGCTTCCTCTGCCTCCTCCTGTCCCTGGCCGCCTGCTCCGGCGGCAACCCGTCCAGTGGCGGCGGCGGGGGCGGCGGCCCGCCCCCCACCGGGCTCCCCGACCTCCGGCTGGAGCGCGTGGTGGACGGGCTCGCCTCGCCCGTCTTCGTCACCGCGCCGGCCGGCGACCCGCGGCTCTTCGTGGTGGAGCAGCCCGGGCGCATCCGCATCGTGCGGGGCGGCGCCCTCCTCCCCACCCCCTTCCTCGACCTCACCGCGAAGGTGAGCAGCGGCGGCGAGCGAGGGCTGCTCTCGGTGGCTTTCCACCCGCGCTACGCGCAGAACGGCTTCTTCTACGTCAACTACACCGGCCAGGGGGGCCACACGCGCGTCGAGCGCTACCGGGTGGGCGCCAACCCCGACCAGGCGGACCCCGCCTCGGCGCAGCTGGTGCTCTTCGTGGAACAGCCGTACTCCAACCACAACGGGGGGCTGGTGATGTTCGGCCCCGACGGCAAGCTCTACGTGGGGATGGGCGACGGCGGCTCCGGCGGCGACCCGCAGAACCACGGGCAGGACGCCTCCACCCTGCTGGGCGACCTGCTGCGGCTGGACGTGGACGCGGGCCAGCCCTACGCCATCCCGGCCGACAACCCCTTCGTGGGGCAGGCCGGCCGGCGCGCGGAGATCTGGGCCACCGGGGTGCGCAACCCCTGGCGCTTCTCCTTCGACCGCACCGCCAACCTCCTCTACCTGGCCGACGTGGGGCAGAACCGGTGGGAGGAGGTCAACGTGGTGCCGGCCGGGCAGGCGGGGGTCAACTACGGCTGGCGGATCATGGAGGGATCGAGCTGCTACCCGTCCGGCGGCTGCGCGCGCACCGGGCTGACCGAGCCGGTGCTGGAGTACTCGCACTCCGACGGGTGCTCGGTGACGGGGGGATACGTCTACCGGGGGCGCGCCATCCCGGGGCTGCGGGGGCACTACTTCTACGCGGACTACTGCAACGGGTGGATCCGCAGCTTCCGCTACGCCGGCGGCACGGTGAGCGACCGGCACGAGTGGGAGCTGGGGAACGTCGGCAACATCTCGTCGTTCGGCGAGGACGCCGACGGCGAGCTGTACGTGGTGTCGCACGCGGGCGCCGTCTACAAGCTCGTCCCGGCGTGAGGGGTCCGACGCGCCTCGGCCTCGACCGCGGCGAGCACCTCGGAGACGCGCCCCTCGCGCAGCACCGCCACCGGCCGCCGGTTCCCCAGCCGCTTGTGCACCCGGCTCAGCCAGCGCGGCACGTTCGAGGGGCGCAGGCGCGTGCTCAGCAGCTCCACCACCACGTCGAGCGCCGCGATGCGGTCGCGCTCCTCCGGGCCCGGCGCCTCGCCCGCGCGCCAGCGGGCGAGGGTGGCCGCGTCCACCCCCAGCGCCTCGGCCAGCTCCGGGTCGGTGTGGAAGGCGCGCCGGGCCGAGCGCAGCCGCGCCGCCACCGAGGGGGGCGGGGTCTCGCGCGCCAGCGCCGCAGGCTTCCCCGAGAGGGAGGCGTGCCAGGTCAGCAGCCGCCGCAGCGTCTTGCGGTAGGGGCTGGCCCCGGCCACGAAGCCGCTCACCCCCATGGGGCTCATCCCGATCTCGCGCGCCACGCTGCGCAGCGAGGTGTAGTCGATCCGCTCCGCCACCAGGTCGCGGATGCGGTCGAGGTCGACGTCCCGGTCGTCCCACCCGCCGGGGGCGTCCAGTTCGCGCCGCGGGGCTCGTCTCTTGCTTCGCATGGAGACGAAGTTGCGCGCTCCCGCGCCCCAGGTCAAGGATTAAAGTGGACATGCCGCACGCGTCCGCCCCGGCGCGTACAGGGTGTGCCCGCCGCCGCGCCTTAGGATCGGCCATGACCCCACGCACGCCGCTCTCCGCCCTCGCCGCCACGCTCCTGGCGGCCGCCGCCCTCGCCGCCTGCGCCCCCGCCGGGGCCGCCCCGCGCGAGCCCGCCGACCCGCCGGCGCAGGAGCGCTGGGGGCTGGTGATCCACGGCGGCGCGGGGACCATCCGCCGCGAACAGGTGCCCCCCGAGCGCCAGGCCGAGTACCACGCCGCCCTGCGCGAGGCGCTGCTGGCGGGGTGGCGGGTGCTGGAGGCCGGCGGCACCAGCCTCGACGCGGTGGAGGCCGCCGTCAACCTCATGGAGGACAACCCCCTCTTCAACGCGGGGAAGGGCGCGGTGATCACCGCCGACGGGCGCATCGAGCTCGACGCGGCGGTGATGGACGGCGCCACGCTGCGGGCGGGGGCGGTGGCGGGGCTGCGCCACGTGAAGAACCCGATCGACCTGGCGCGCGCGGTGATGGAGCGCTCGCCGCACGTGATGATGATCGGCGACGGGGCCGAGGCGTTCGCGCGCGAGCAGGGCATCGAGCTGGTGCCGGCGGAGTACTTCTTCACCGACGCGCGGCGCCGCGCCTGGGTGCGGGCCCGCGAGCAGGAGCGGGCCCGGCGCGACAGCGTCCGGGGCGGCGCGGCCGCGCTCGACGACGAGCGCAAGTTCGGCACGGTGGGCGCGGTGGCGCTCGACCGCCACGGGAACCTGGCGGCGGGCACCTCCACCGGCGGGATGATGATGAAGCGCTACGGCCGCGTGGGCGACGTGCCGATCATCGGCGCGGGGACGTACGCCAACAACCGCTCCTGCGCCGTCTCGGCCACCGGGCACGGCGAGTTCTTCATCCGCAACACCGTGGCGCACTCCGTCTGCGCGCTGGTGGAGTACGGGAGATTGCCGCTGCAGGCGGCGGCGGACTCCATCGTCATGCGCCAGCTGGTGGCGCAGGGGGGCGACGGGGGGATCATCGCCATGGACCGCCAGGGCAACTGGACGCTGACCTTCAACTCCGCGGGGATGTACCGCGGCCGCATCGGCGCCGACGGCCGGCCGGAGACCGCCATCTTCCGCGACTGAGGGGCGGCCCGCCATGCACGCGCGCGAAGTGCTGGAGACCTGCCTCTACGCCACGGACCTCGACGCCGCCGAGCGCTTCTACCGCGAGGTGCTGGGGCTGGAGCCGTTCGCCCGGGTGGAGGGGCGCCACGTCTTCTTCCGCTGCGGCGGCCGCGTCTTCCTGGTCTTCAACCCCGAGCGCACGCTGGAGCCCGCCGCCGGCGCCGGCATCCCCACCCACGGCGCCCGCGGGCCGGGGCACGTCTGCTTCGCCGCGCGCGACGACGAGATCCCCGCCTGGCGCGCCCACCTGGAGCGCCACGGGGTGGAGGTGGAGTCCGACTTCACCTGGCCCGGCGGCGGCCGGTCGCTCTACTTCCGCGACCCCGCCGGCAACTCGCTGGAGGTGGGCACCCCCGCCATCTGGGGGATCCCCGAGTCGACCCTCTCACCCCGACCCGGACCGAGATGAAGCCGCTCCGCACCCTCGCCGCCCTCCTCGCCGCCGCCGCCGTGCTGCGCGCGGCGCCCGCCGCGCCGCAGGGCTATCCCACGCCCACCGGCGAGGCGGTGACGGACCTCGCCGGCGTCCTGGATGGGGCGCAGGAAGACTCCCTCACCTCGCTGCTGGCGCGCCTGCGCGGCGAGACGGGGGTGGACGCGCGCGTGCTCACCATCCGCTCGCTGGGCGACTACCGCACCGGCGACCCGGACCTGCAGCGTTTCGCCAACCGGCTGATGAACGCCTGGGAGGTGGGCGACGCGCAGCGGAAGGACGGCGCGCTGGTGGTGCTGGCCGTGGCCGACCGCGAGGTGTGGGTGGCGCTCGGGGCGAAGTACGGCCCGAGCTTCGACGAGCGGATGCAGGGCGTGGTCGAAACCGAGATGGTCCCCCGCTTCCGCGAGGGCGCGTACGGGGCCGGGGTGGTGGACGGGGTGCGGG
>DASUNK010000212.1:0-3827 GCA_036277195.1 Longimicrobiaceae bacterium
CTTCTCCTCCTGGCGCGCGAGCAGGTCGCGCAGGATCAGGGTCTCCGTCTGCATGTCGACGTTGGCCATGGCCTCGTCCAGCAGCAGCACCGGCGCGTCGCGTACCAGCGCGCGCACCAGCGCAAAGCGCTGGCGCTGCCCGCCCGACAGGGTGGCGCCCCACTCGCCCACGGGCGTGTCGTAGCCGTCGGGGAGCTCGTCGATGAACGACTTCAGCCGGCAGAGCCGCACGGCGTCGTCGACGCGCGCCCGCGAGGGCTCCTCCGAGCCGAGCGTCAGGTTCTCCCAGATGGTGCCCTGCACCAGGCTGAACTCCTGCCACACCACCGCCACCTGCCGGCGCAGGTCGGGGATGGAGAGGGAGGAGATCGGCGCGCCGTCCACGCACACCTCTCCCGCGTCCGGCTCCTCCATGCGCAGGATCAGGCGGAGGAGCGAGCTCTTCCCCGCCCCGCTGGGGCCCACGATGGCGGTGATGGCGCCGCGCGGGAAGCAGACGCTCACGTCGTGCAGCACCTCGCGCTCGGCCGAGTAGCCGAAGCACACGCCGCGCATGCTGATCTCGCCCCGCACCACGGTGGCGATGGGCGGCGGCGGCGCATACGCCAGGGTGGGGTCCTGTTCGGCGGGCTGGTCCAGGTAATCGAACATGCGCCCCAGGCCCACCGCGCTCCGCTGGAAGTCGGTGAACAGCGTGGTGATCTGCATGAGCGGGCCGGTCAGGAACCCCACGTAGGCGGTGAACGCGACGTAGTCGCCCAGCGTCATCTCGCCGCGGATGATGAGCATCCAGGCGTACCAGGTGTACACCGCGATGCCCAGGCTGGCCACGATGGCGTTGCTGGCCGCGAACACCTGCGAGTAGCCGCCCGCCTTCAGCTGCATCTGCAGGGCGCCCTGCATGGCGCGGCTGGCCCGGGCGTACATCAGGTGCTCCGTCGCCATCGCCTTGAGGGTGCGGATGTGGCTGAGCACCTCCAGCTGGATCGCGTCGAGCTCCGCATACGCCTCCACGGTCTTCTTCCAGTACCTGCGCAGCACCCCCGCGCTGCCCACGGTGATGGCCACGGTGAGCGGGACGGTGACCAGCGCGACCATGGCCAGCTCCCGCTGCAGCAGGAACAGGAACGGCGGCACCAGCAGCAGGTAGACCGCGCTCGAGAACACCGTCTCGAGCACCCTGGCCACGGTGGTGAGCGCGACGCGCACGTCGATGAAGCGGTTGATGAGTTCGCCCACGCGGTGCTGATCGAAGAAGCGCGTGCGCAGGTGCTGCAGGTGGTTGAAGAAGAGGAGGGTGGAGGCGTTGGCCAGGTGGTTGATGGTATAGGAGGTGAAGTACAAGCGGATCCCCGTCATGATCGCCGAGGCCATGCTCACCCCCAGGATGCCCAGCACCAGCAGGTGCATGAGCGACAGGTTGCCCGAGGGGTACACCTCGTCGATCAGCAGCTTGGAGAGGTACGGCACCGCCAGCGCCAGCAGCCCCAGCACCACCCCCAGCACCATCCCCTGGAAGAGCGCCCCCCAGTACCGGCGGACGAGCCGCAGCAGCCGCATGAACTGCTGGAAGGCTTCCCTCAGGGGTGGGGTCTCGGCGAGATGTGCAGGCGGCAGCGGTGCAGGCGGCATTCGGGTCCTGAGCGGGCGTCGGGGGCCTCCACGGCCCGCGAAGGTTCAAGTCGGTGCGGCGGCGGCCCGCGCACGATGCGCACCCGTCAGCCCGCCCACGCGGGCGCGCGGGAGGACCGGGGCGGAAATGGCGGTGCTTCCGTTTACGGCCGGCTTGCGGCGATGAAAAGATAACCGCGCGCGGCGCGGGACGCACCTTCCCGTGGCGACGGACCGTTCAGGAGCCGCGATCCTCGGCGAGGAGCCCGGCCAGCGCCGCCACGTGGGGCGGCTTCAGCGCGGTGACGTGGTTCCCCGCGCCGACCGAGAACACCAGCCCGGGCGCCCACTCCCTCCATCCCCGCTCGACCTCGGCGAAGTGCGCGCGGTTGGCCGCCTCGTCCTTCCGGGGATCGTCGACGAGCACCAGGCGGAGCCGGCCGGGATAGACGCCCGAGGGGCGGTAGGCGGTGCGCAGGCACCGCGCGAACGTCCGGAACGGACCGAACAGCACCTCGGGCGTCGTGCGCGCGGGTAGGAGGCCGAGCCCCGTCATCTTCCCGTGCAGGAGCTTCAGCCACCCAGCTTCGTCCCGCGAGGCGACCTCCGCGGGGCCGATCCCGAGGGACCGCTCCACGGTCAGCTCCAGGACCTCCACCAGCTCCAGGAAGGCCTCCCCGCCGCCGTACTCGCGGACCACGGCCTCGGAATCATCCGGCACCTCGCTGTCCAGGATGGTGAGCGACGCGACGGGGCGTCCGGCCTCGTGGAGCCGCAGCGCCATCTCGAGCGCCACCCACCCGCCAAAGGAGTGGCCCAGCAGGTGGACCGGCCCCTCGGGGCAGGCCTCGCGGAGCGCGCGGAGGTACTGCTCCGCGGCCGCCTGGACGCTGGCGTGGGGCAGCGCCTCCCCGTCCAGCCCGCGCGGCTGGAGCCCGTAGACCGGCACGGACGGGCCCAGCGCCAACATCAGGTCGACGAAGCTGGTGACGCCGCTCCCCGCGCCCGGCACGCAGAAGAGGGGCGCGGCGCCGGCCACCCCGCCCTGGAACATCACGACGGGCGAATGGACCTCGGCGGAGAGCGGCGCCGCCGCCTCCCCCGCCCGGCCGACCGCGCGCGACAGCGCCTCGCCGAGGGTGGCCGCGTTCGGCGCCTGCATCATGGACAGGTGCGTCCCCGGCACGGGCGTGACCCGGAGCTGCGTCGCGGGAAGCGTGGCCCGCCAGCCGCGCGACAGCTCCGGGTCGGCGCTCTGCTGGGCGGGAAAGAGGTGGACGGCCACCGGGAGCGGTTGCGGCGAGTATTCGCGCAGGGCGCGCTGGTGATCGCGCAGGCGGTCGCGCATCCGCCGCGCCTCCTCCACGGTGACGTGGCCGGGGAGGAGCCCCTGCTCGCGGCACCGGGTGACGAAGGTCTCGAGGTCCACGTCGCCGGTGGCGACGCCCGCCTCGTCAAGGTCCACGCGCCCGCTCGATTCCACGGCTTCAGCCATCCGGAGCACGTGCAGGAGCAGCGCGTGCTCCTGCGCCGCATCGTGCGACACGGCGCCGGCGCGGACGGGGTGGTAGCTGTCGATCATCCCCACGAACCCGACGATCTCGTCCCGGCCGATCAGCTGCGCGGCGACCTCGTAGGCCAGCACCCCGCCGAACGACCACCCCGCCACCCGGTAGGGGCCCGAAGGCTGCACCTCGCGGATCATCCGCACGAGGCGTGTCGCCATCCCTTCCACGGTACGCAGGGGTGCGTCCGCGGGGGGCGCCGGCAGCGCGTACACCGGGATGTCGTCCCCGACGTGGGGATGGAGCACCTGCGCGTACGCGATGGACCCCGCTCCCTCGTACACCAGGAAGAGCGGGGGCTGCGAACCGGACGGACGGATGGCGATCGCCCGGTCGTCCTGGACCTGGGGTTCCGAGCCGGAAACGCGCGCGGAAAGCGATTCCACCGTCGGATGCGAGAACAGGTGCGCCAGCGGAGGCTCCACCCCCAGCACCTGCCGCATCCGCGAGATCACCTGCACCGCCAGGAGCGAGTGCCCGCCCAGCTCGAAGAAGTTGTCGTGGCGGCCAACCCGCTCCACGCCGAGCACCTCGGCCCAGATCCCGGCCAGCGCCTCCTCGGTCTCGCCCACCGGCGCCGCGTACTCCTGGGCCGCATAGGCATCCCCTTCCGGGGCGGGGAGCGCCTTGCGGTCCACCTTCCCGTTCGGG
>DASUNK010000213.1:0-3374 GCA_036277195.1 Longimicrobiaceae bacterium
GCAGCCGCCGCCGGGCCTTGCGCGGGTCCTCGCCCGGGCGGGGGCGCCACTTGGCCGCGGCGCGGCGGGCCAGCTCCAGGTCTCCCGTCTCCTCGCGCGCCAGCACCTCGTCGATGGCGCTCCGGGCCGCCTCGGGCTCCACCCCGCGGGCGCGCAGCTCGCGGGCCAGCCGCCGCCGCCCGTGGGGGCGCAGGCGCACGCGGTCGCGCACGAAGAGCTCGGCGAAGGCGGAATCGTCCACCACCCCCGACTCCACCAGCCCCGCCACGCACGCCTCGGCCACCTCGGCGGGGAAGCCATTCTCCGCCAGCCGGCGGCGCAGCTCGCCGGCGCTGCGCGGGCGGTAGGAGAGGAGGAGGAGCGCCGCCTCGCGCGCCCGCCACGCCTGGTCCGCGGCCGTCACCGCCGCCAGCCGCGCCGCGTCGAGCTCGTCGCCCACGTGCAGCCGCTCGGCGTAGACCACGTCCGCGGCCAGGGCGGCGTGGAAGGCCCCGTCCAGGTGGAGGTTCACCCGGTCGGGGCGGCTGAGCTGCGGGTCGAGGGCGGTGATCCTCACGGCAGTGCGAAGTGCGAAGTGCGAAGTGCGAAGTGCGGCGTGCCCTTGTCTCCGACCCGCGGCGCGGTGTATCCTTGCCCCTCGGCCCCAACCGCACCCGCGCACGGTCCGCCTTGTCCGCACCCGCCGAGCCGCGCAGCACCGTAGCACCGCCCGCGCTGGATGTCCAGTCGCTCCGCGAGCGCGAGTTTCCCCACGTCGGACGGGCTCCCTACCTCAACGCGGCCTCGATCGGACCCCTCCCCGAGCGCGCGCGGCTGGCCGTGGAGGCGTACAACCGCCGCCGCTCGGCCGTCCACGAGCTGCGCGGCGACGACTTCGACCCCACCCTCGCCCGCGCCCGCCGGGCCGCCGCCCGGCTGGTGGGCGCGCACGAGGACGAGATCGCCCTCCTCCCCAACACCAGCTACGGGCTCAACCTGGCCGCGCACGCGCTCCCGCTCCGCCCGGGGCAGCGCATCGTGGTGAGCGACCGCGAGTTCCCCGCCAACGTCTACCCGTGGATGCGGCTGCGCGAGGCGGAGGGGGTGCGGCTCGACCTCGTCCCCACCGACGCGCAGGGCCGCCCCGACGAGGAGCGCCTGCTGGCGGAGCTGGACCGCGGCGACGTGGGACTCTTCGCCCTCTCCGCCGTGCAGTTCGCCTCGGGGTGGAGCGCGGACCTCGCCCGCTTCGGCCGCGCCTGCCGCGAGCGCGGCGCCTGGTTCGTGGTCGACGCCATCCAGGCGGTGGGGTGCCTCCCCGTGGACGTGCGCGCGGCGCAGGTGGACGTGCTGGCCACCGGCGCGCACAAGTGGCTCTGCTCCCCCTTCGGCACCGGCTTCGCCTACGTGCGCCGCGAGCTGGTGGAGCGGCTGCAGCCGGGCGTGGTGGGGTGGACCGCCTTCACCGCCACCGCGGACCTGGCGCGGCTGCTGGACTACCGCTACGAGCTGGGGGATACGGCGCGCCGCTTCGAGGTGGCCACCCCCGCCTTCCAGGACTACGCGGGGATGACGCAGGCGCTGGAGCTGATCGCCGAGGTCGGCGTCGAGACCATCCGCGCCCACGTCTTCTCCCTCCTCGACCCGTTCGCCGCCTGGCTGCGCGACGAGGAGGTGGCCGAGGTCACCAGCGACCTGTCGCCGGCGCACCGCTCCGGCATCTTCGCCTTCCGCCCGCGCGACCCGGCGGCCGCCTTCCGGGCGCTGCGCGGGGCGGGGGTGGCCTGCGTCCTCCGCGAGGGCTCCATCCGCCTCTCGCCCCACCTCTACAACACGCACGACGACCTGGGCCGGGTGATGGACGTGCTGGCGAGGCGCGAGGGATGGTGAGGGACGCCGCGGCCGAGCTGCGGGAGCTGGTGGAGGCGGTGCGCGGCGAGTACGCGCCCGACCCGCGGCTGGCCGTCTTCGACGTGGCGATCGAGGAGCGCGGCCGCGCGCTGGTGATCGCGGGCGCCACCTCCGAGGCCGCCGCCGCCGAGGCTCTCCACCACCGCGTGGCCGCGCTCACCGGCTGGGTGGAGGTGATCGACGAGGTCGTCCGCCTCCCCGACGGCGCGGCGGACGAGCGGATGCACGGCCTGGTGAACGCCGCGGTGGCCCCCATGCTCTCCGGGCCGGACATCCGCGCCACCCAGGTGTCGCAGGCGGTGCTGGGGAGCCGGCTGGTGGTGTACCGCAGCCGGGGGCGGTGGCTGCAGTGCCGCGCGCCGGACGGCTACCTGGGGTGGATCCACGCCGGCTACCTCGCGCTCACCGACGAGAGCGGGGCGCGGGCGTGGGAGACGGGCGTCGGCGGCGAGCCCTGGCTCTCGCTCGGCGCCGAGGTGCGCACGCCGGACGACGAGGTGCTGGTGCGCCTCCCCTGGGGCGCCCGGGTGGTGCGCGAGGGCGCCGACGCGGTGCGCCTCCCCGACGGGCGCAAGGGGCGCCCCGTGGGCGAGCTGCTGCCGGCGGCGCTGCGCCACCTGGCCTTCCCCCCCACCGGCGAGGCCGTGGCCGCCACGGCGGTGCGCTGGCTGGGGGTGCCGTACCTCTGGGGCGGCGTCACCCTGGGCGGGGTGGACTGCTCGGGCTTCGTGCAGGCGCTCTACCGCATGCACGGGCGCGCCCTCCCGCGCGACTCTGACCAGCAGTCGCGCGCGGGCGAGCCGGTGGCGTGCGGCGACGACTTCTGCGACCTGCGCGCGGGGGACCTGCTCTTCTTCGCCGAGGAGCCGGGGCGGTGCAGCCACGTCGCCATGTCCGCGGGCGGGTCGCGGATCATCCACGCCTCGCTCGGCAACGGCGGGGTGGCGTGGAACGACCTGGCGGGACGGCGCAGCTACGAGCGCGAGCTGCGCCGCCTTTTCCTCTGGGCGCGCCGCGTGGCGTGACCTAGCGGCGGAACGCCGCCAGCCGCGCGCCGATGCGGTCCTCCACCTCCTTGGCGCGCGCGGGGGACGACACGCCGTTGGCGAGGATGGCGAAGGCCAGCCGCTCGCCGTCGGCGCCCGTCACGTAGCCCGAGAGCGCGGAGACGGTGGCCAGCGTCCCCGTCTTCGCCCGCAGGTTGCCGGCGGCCGGAGTGCCGCGCATCCGCCGCTCCAGCCCCTCCGGGTCTCCCGCCGCCGGGAGCGAAGCGCGGAACGCCTCCGCCAGCGGGCCACGCGCCATCTCCGCCAGCAGCGCCACCACCGCGCGCGCCGTCAGCCGGTCCAGCCGTGACAGCCCCGAGCCGTCCTCCATCCGCAGCGCCTCGCCCGCCACGCCGCGCGGGAGCATCCGCCGCACCGCCCGCTCGCCCCCGGAGAAGCTCCCCACCCCGGTCACCGCCCGCCCCACCGTCTTCAGCA
>DASUNK010000214.1:0-3483 GCA_036277195.1 Longimicrobiaceae bacterium
TGCTCCATGATGGCCGCGCGCGAGAGCGGCCGGCCGACGTTGCGCAGCAGGTACTCCAGCAGCGAATACTCGCGCGGCGTGAGCTCCACCGATTGCGGCCCGCGCCGCACATCGCGCGTGGCCGGGTCCATCTCCAGGTCGCCCGCCCGCAGCAGCGCCGAGGCGCCGGCGGTACGCCGCCGCAGCAGCGCGCGCAGCCGGGCGGTCAGCTCCGAGAAGTCGAAGGGCTTGGTCAGGTAGTCGTCCGCCCCCGCGTCGAGCCCCTCCACCTTGTCCTGGGTGCGGTCGCGCGCGGTCAGCAGCAGCACGGGGAGCCGCACCTCGGCCGCGCGCAGGTCGCGCACCAGGGCGAAGCCGTCGCGCCCGGGGATCATCACGTCCACCACCGCCGCGTCGAACCCCTCGGTGGTGGCCTTGCGGAAGGCGGTGTCGCCGTCGGCGGCGGTGTCCACCACGTACCCCTCCTCGCGCAGCCCCTTCTGCAGGAAGCCCGCGATGCGGGGGTTGTCCTCCACGACCAGTATCCTCATGTGCGGCAAAGATTAAGACGGTTTAACCGCGCCCTAACCGTCCCCTAATCGAAAACGGGCCCCGCGGAGGAACGGGAGCGCCCGCGGACGCGTACAGCAGGGCGGAGATGACGCGGAAACCATGGTTTTTCGAGAGGGAAGCTCCTCCTCCGAGGGAAGGTATGACGATGAGAGACGGACTGCGCAAGCTCGCCCTCCCGGCCGTCCTGGTGCTGGGGCTCGGCGGCGCGGCCACGCTGGTGGAGGCCGTGCGCGACCCGCTGCCGGAGCTGCAGGCCCAGCAGGCGGCCGACCCCGCCCGCGACGGCGCCGGGGCGCTGGCCGGCGCCTTCCGGGCCGCCAGCGCCGCGGCCATGCCCGCGGTGGTGCACGTCAAGGTGGAGATCGGCGGCCGCGGCCAGCGCGACGGCGACCTCTTCGGCCCCCGCGGCCCGCAGGCGGGGAGCGGCTCGGGGTTCATCGTGTCGCCCGACGGCCACGTCATCACCAACAACCACGTGGTGGAGGGCGCCACCCGGGTGACGGTGGTGCTCAACGACCGCCGCGAGTTCGACGCCCGCGTGGTGGGGCGCGACCCCAACACCGACGTGGCGGTGCTCAAGATCGACGGGCGCGGCCTCCCCACCCTGGCGCTGGGGAACGCCGACGAGCTGCAGGTGGGCGACTGGGTGCTGGCGCTCGGCTACCCGCTGGACCTGGGGCAGACCACCACCGCCGGCATCGTCAGCGCCAAGGGGCGCGACCTGGGGATCACCGCGCAGAACGCCGCGGCCACCGCCCCGCTGGAGCACTTCATCCAGACGGACGCGGCCATCAACCGCGGCAACTCGGGCGGGCCGCTGGTGGACCTGCGCGGGCGCGTGGTGGGCGTGAACAGCGCCATCGCCTCGCCCACGGGCTTCTACTCGGGGTACGGCTTCGCCGTGCCGATCAACCTGGCCCGTCGCGTGGCCGACGACCTGATCCGCGACGGCGAGGTGCACCGCCCCATGCTGGGAGTCGAGATCCGCGACGCCGGCCCCGCCGACGCCGAGGTGTTCGGGCTCGCCTCGCCCTCGGGGGTGGTGGTGGCCAGCGAGCCGAAGGCGGGCGCCCGCGACGCCGGGCTGCGGCTCGGCGACGTGATCGTGGGGCTGGACGGCCGGCCGGTGCGCGACGGCGGCGACCTGCGGGAGACGCTCATGCGCCGCCGCCCGGGCGACCGGGTGCCGGTGGAGGTGGTGCGCTACGGCAAGCGCGAGCGCATGACGGTGCGGCTGGACGAGATGGACACCCGCCCGGTGGCGCAGCCCGCGCTGCAGCGGGCGGACGCGGGCGGCGGCACGGCGGCGCGCATCGGCTTCGTCGCGGCCGAGGTGACGCCCGCGCAGGCGCGCCGGCTGGGGCTGGAGGGCGCCGGCGGCGTGGTGGTGGCCGGGGTGGACCCGATGGGCCCCGCCGCGGGGAACCTGCCGCGCGGCGTGGTGGTGGAGCGCTTCAACGGCCGCGCCATCGGGAGCGCGGCGGACCTGGAGACGGCGGCCGCGGCGGTGCGGCCGGGCGGGGTGGTGTCGATCGTGGCCCGGCGCGACGACGGCTCGCGCATCATCGTGAACTACCGCGCCAAGTCCTGACGACGCGCGCGGGTTGCGGGGATAGAGGCGGAGCGGCGGGGGGGAAGGGTTGAGGATAGATGCGGAAACGGGTCCGGGGAGCGATCTCCGGGCCCGTTTGCGTTGTGTCGTCGAGGACGTGAACTGGACGTAACGAGACGGCGCTATTGACGAACGATGCGCTCTACTGATCCGTCACAGCTCCAGCCCGGTGCGCGCCTGCACGCTCTGCGCGAGGCGCGCCACCGCCTCCTGCTGCCGCTTCACCTGGTAGCGCGCCATCGCCGCGAGAATGGCGGTCCGCGCCTCCGCCCGGTCCTCCCACCCGACCGGGTGCACCCGCACCCCCTCCAGGTCCTTGTAGACCGCGAAGAAGTGCTCCACCTCCTTCAGGTAGTGCGGGGCCACGCTCCCGATCCCCTCGTACTCCTGGTAGAGCGGGTCGCGCGCCGGCACGCACAGCACTTTCTCGTCCGGCTCGCCCTTGTCCGTCATGTGGAAGATCCCCACCGGGCGCACCTCGATCACGCACCCCGGGAAGGTGGGCACCGTGCTCATCACCAGCGCGTCCAGCGGGTCGTCGTCCTCCGCGAAGGTCTGCGGGAAGAAGCCGTACTCGCCGGGGTAGTGCACCGAGCTGTAGAGGAGCCGGTCCAGCCGGAACATCCCCGTCTTCTTGTCCAGCTCGTACTTGTTGCGGCTGCCGCGGGGGATCTCCACCACCACGTTCATCACGTCGGGCGGACGGGTGCCCGCCTCCAGGTCGTGCCAGGGATGGAAGATCATGCCGGGAATGTATCCCGCGAAGGGACGCGTTGACACCCCCGGGCGCTTCGTCTACTTTCGCTCTCATCCCCTCGAGACCGTTCCCCCTGACGCGAAGGACCGCAGTGCTCCTGGGAGCCCACGTCTCCACGGCCGGCGGCTGCCGCAACGCCCCCGCGCGCGCGGCCGAGATCGGCGCCACCGCCATCCAGATCTTCACCAAGCAGCCCAACCGCTGGGCCGAGGTGGCGCTCAGCGACGACGAGTGCTCGGCGTACGGCGCGGCCGTGACCGAGCGCGCCATCGGCTACGCCAGCGCCCACGACTCGTATCTCATCAACCTGGCCTCGCCGGACCCGGTGCTGCGCGACCGCTCGCTGGCCGCCTTCAAGGCCGAGCTGCGCCGGGCCGCGCAGCTGGGGCTGGCGGCGCTGGTGACCCACCCCGGCAACGCCACCGACGGCGACGCGGCCCGCGGGCTGGCGCAGAACGCCGCGCTGGTGGAGGAGTCGCTGGAGGAGGTGGGGGGCACGGTGATGGTGCTGCTGGAGACCACCGCGGGCTCCGGGAAGGTGCTGGGCGCCACCTTCGAGCAG
>DASUNK010000215.1:0-7626 GCA_036277195.1 Longimicrobiaceae bacterium
GGGGGCGGGGGTGGCGCGCCACGCGGCGAAGGCCTGCTGCGCCGCCTCCACCGCGCGGTCCACGTCCTCGCGGCCGGAGCGCGGCCAGAGGCCGATCAGGTCCGACTGCCGGGCCGGGTTGCGGTTCTCGAAGTATTCGCCCGTCGACGGCTCGACCCACCGGCCGCCGATGAAGTTCCGGAACTTGTCCGCCATGCTGCTTTCCGCCGTGGTGTGGGGGGAAGGGAACGTTGCGAGGCCGGCGAAATCTAACCGCCCACGCGCCGCTGGCAACGCTCCCCCCGGTTGACAAAGCGACGGGTAAGGTGTGACAATGGAGTCCCCATCTGTTTACCGATCCAGCGGAGAACTCCTGATGTGGCGGCCGCCTGCGGCGAGCCCTGAGCCGCTTCTCCCCCGAATGTCATTCCGTGGAGGAACGAGCGCGGAATCTACCCTGCGCGGCTGGTGCTCGCCGAAGCAGACCACGTCTGGGCTGAACCGTGCTCCATCGCGGCCGCCGCATCGGTGAGGCTGCCGCACCTATCTCCCAGCTATTCCTCGGCCAGATTCCTCGGCGCTGCGGTAGACCTGTGCAGCGGCTGCTTCGCAGTGGCCGCGCCTCGGAATGACAGGGAGGGTGCCGGAGCGCGACCGAGCCGACCTTGCAGTCGGCGAAGGCCGACTTCGCGTAGTTGTTGCCCGCGGTTTCAACCGCTGGGCTCCCTGCCGCCAGGACATATCTCTGCCAGGCCGGTACGGGCGAGGCATGCCTCGCCGCTCCGGCGGCCGGAGCGCGCCGGACATGCTCCCCCTCCCTCAGACCACCACGCCGCCGCTGGCGCGCGACACCCAGCGCGTGGGGTGGAAGGGGGGGATCGGCAGCTCCTCCACCCGCGGCCCGCCCTCGCGCCAGACCCGCTCCAGCGGCAGCTTCTCGCCCGTGCGGTAGAAGTGCAGCAGGTACGCCACGTCCGCGCGGGTGAAGTCCGAGAGCCACTGGTCCAGGTCGTGGATCCCCAGCTCGTGCAGGAGGCGGATGCTGTAGCGCGCCGCCTCCAGCTCGTACGCCTCCACCCGGGCCAGCAGCTCGTCGGTGGGGTCGGTGACGGGGAGGAGCCCCAGCTCGCGCATCTCCGGGCTCACGTTCCACTGCACCGTGTGCCCGAAGAGGTGGAGGAGGATGAAGAGCGCCTCGCCCGCCGGGAGGTCGTAATCGAGGTCGATGACGGCGCCGTCCAGGTCGCCGGTGAACGGCTCCGGCACGTCGCGCACGGTGATGGGGATGCCGTACCGCCGCTCGATGGTCTCCTCCAGCCGGTTGAAGACCTCGCGGAAGCGCTCGTCGGGGATCATGGGGAAATCGTTCAGAGGATGCCGCCGAAGGCGATCACCAGCGCGGCGGCGCCGCCCAGCACCGCCGTCCAGAGCGCCCACAGCTTGTAGAAGGCCAGCCCGGGGTGGAGGCGCCGGTAGAGCCAGGCCAGCGCCGCCCCGCCGCCGAAGGCGCCCAGCATCCAGGCGGCGCCGATCACCAGCCATCCCGCCAGCGGCGGCACGTCAGCCTTCCCGCACCAGCTCGTAGCGCTCGATCTTCTTGTAGAGGTTGGAGCGGGGCATGTCCAGCAGCCGCGCCGTCTCGGAGACGTTCCAGTCGTTCTCGCGCAGCTTCTGGATGATGAAGGCCCGCTCGGCCGCCTCCTTGAACTCGGCGAAGGTCTGGCACGCCAGCAGGTCCGACGAGAGCCCGCCCCCCTTCATGTGCCCGGAGACGAGCAGCTCCACGTCGTCGCCGGTGATGCTGCCGCTGGAGGCCAGGATCAGCAGCCGTTCCACGGTGTTGCGCAGCTCGCGCACGTTCCCCGGCCAGTCCATGCGCTGCAGCTTGTCGACCGCCTCCTGCGCCGGCTGCTTGGGCTTGAGCGCCGACTCGCGGGCGATGGTCTGCACGAAGTGCTGCACCAGCATGGGGATGTCCTCGCGGCGCTCGCGCAGCGGGGGCACGTGCAGGGGGATGACGTTGAGCCGGTAGTAGAGGTCCTCGCGGAAGCGGCCGCCGCGGATCTCCTCCTCCAGGTCCTTGTTGGTGGCGGCGAGCACCCGCACGTCCACCTTGATCGGCTTGGCCCCGCCCACGCGGGTGATGATCCCCTCCTGCAGGGCGCGCAGCACCTTGGCCTGCGCGGCCAGGCTCATGTCGCCGATCTCGTCGAGGAAGAGGGTGCCGCCGTCGGCGAGCTCGAACTTGCCGGCGCGGTCCTCCACGGCCCCGGTGAACGAGCCCTTCATGTGCCCGAAGAGCTCGGACTCGATCAGCTCCGAGGGGATGGCGGCGCAGTTCACCTCCACGAACGGGCCGTCGCGCCGCGGCGAGAGGCGGTGGATGGCGCGGGCGATGAGCTCCTTGCCGGTGCCGTTCTCGCCGGTGACCAGGACGCGGGCGTCGGTGGGGGCCACCTTCTCCACCCGGTCCAGCACCTGGCGGAGGGCGAAGCTGCGCCCCACGATCTCGTGCCGGCTCTCCACCTCGCCGCGCAGGCGGGCGTTCTCGGCCAGGAGCCCCTGCTGCTGCAGCGCGTTGCGCAGCACCACCAGCAGCCGGTCGGTGTCGAGCGGCTTCTCCAGGAAGTCGTAGGCGCCGCGGCGGGTGGCCTCGACGGCGGTGTCGATGTTCCCGTGGCCGCTGATCATGATGACCACGGCGGTGGGGTCGAGCTGGCGGATGCGCGAGAGCGCCTCCAGCCCGTCCATGCGCGCCATCTTGACGTCGAGGAAGGTGACGTCGGGGCGGAACTCGTCGTAGAGCTGGATCGCCTCGGCGCCCCCCGAGGCGGCGCGCACCTCGTGGTCCTCGTATTCGAAGAGCTGGGTCAGGACGCGGCGGATGCCGTCCTCGTCGTCCACGACCAGGATCCGGGCCATCGGGTCTCGTATCTCCGGAGATCGGGGTTGGGAGCGGGCGCTACGGCCGCGCGGCCGGGGAGAGGACGAGGCGTCCGCCCTCCACCCGGGCGGCGCCCACGCCGGGCGGCAGCCGCACGGCGTACTCGTCGGGCGCCAGGCCGGGCTCGTCCTGGCGGCCGAAGCGCTCCAGCGCCCGGGCGTACACCTCCTGCGGGACGGGCACCCGGGCGAAGGAGACGGCGTCCACCTTCACGGCGGTGCGCCCGTCGTCCAGGGTGCGGAGCTTCCCCTGCACGCTCACGTCGGCGGTGTCGGGGAGGAACTCGCGGACGGCCCGCAGCTCGCGCACGTCCGGCAGCTCCTCGGTGGGGACGCGCCCGGTGACCCGCACCCCGTCGCCCT
The DNA here is from genome assembly GCA_036277195.1 of Longimicrobiaceae bacterium. Classification (GTDB taxonomy): domain Bacteria; phylum Gemmatimonadota; class Gemmatimonadetes; order Longimicrobiales; family Longimicrobiaceae; genus Longimicrobium. Next base: position 3,286 of record DASUNK010000215.1, read on the forward strand.
CGAAGGTGACGACGGGGTCGTGCACGCGCCCGGCCAGGCCGCCCTGCAGCCGGTAGCGGAGGAGGCTGGTGACCTCGGCGCCGGAGAGGGCCACCTCCTCGCCGTCGTCGCGCAGGCGCTGCAGCTTGGCCTCGGCCGCCTCGGCGGTGGCGGGGGAGACGCCGGTGGCCTCCTGCGCCTCGCCGCGGCTCCACGGCCCCGGGATCCGGTCGCGGAAGAGCCACGCGGCCCCGCCCAGGGCGGCGAGGAGCAGCAGGATGCCCAGCAGTCGTCCCATGCTACGAGTTCCCTGGGTGCGAAGTGCGAAGTGCGAAGTGCGAAGTGGGAGCTCGATCCCTACCCCGCGGCGAGCGGCATTGTTTCGCGCGCGGCGGCGCCGGCGAGCGCCCGCACGGCCGCCACGGCGCGGTCCACGTCGGCCGCGGTGGTGGCCCAGCCGACGGAGAAGCGCACGGCGCCGGTGGAGGCGGTGCCCAGCAGCACGTGCGCCTCGGGGGCGCAGTGCAGCCCGGCGCGGGTGAGCACGCCGTGCTCGCGGTCCAGCCGGAGCGCCAGCTCCCCCGCCTCCAGCGCGTCGGCGGTGACGGTGACGATCCCCACCCCGTCGGGCGCGGCGGGCGAGCGCACCCACACCCCCGGCACGGCCGCCAGCCCGGCGCGCAGCTGCGCCTTGAGCGCGGCCTCGCGCGCGTGGCGCGCCCCCACCCCCCGCTCCAGCAGCCACTCCACCCCGGCCAGCAACCCGGCGATTCCCGGGCCGTTCTGGGTGCCGGCCTCCAGCCGGTCCGGGAGCGAGGCGGGCATCTCCAGCGGCCCCGAGTCGCCCCCCGTCCCGCCCGCGAAGAGGGGGTCCACCTCCACCCCCTCGCGCACCCAGAGCCCGCCCGTGCCCTGCGGCCCCAGCAACCCTTTGTGCCCGCTGAAGGCCAGCAGGTCCACCCCCAGCGCCTGCGCGTCCACCGGGAGGTGCCCGGCCGTCTGCGCGGCGTCGAGGAGCACCAGCGCGCCGGCGGCGTGCGCCCGTTCGGCCAGGGCGCGCACCGGGAGGGCGGAGCCCAGCACGTTGGAGGCGTGCGGGAGCGCCAGCAGCCGGGCGCCCGCCAGCAGGCGCTCGGCCTCGTCGAGGTCCACCCCGCCCTCGGCGTCGCCGGCGAGCACCACCTCCTCCACCCCGCGCAGCGCCGCGAGGGCACCGACGGGACGGCGCACGGCGTTGTGGTCGTACGGGGTGCGCACCACCCGGTCGCCGGGCCGCAGCAGGCCGAGGAGCGCCAGGTTGAGGGCGTGGGTGGCGTTGAGCTGGAAGGCGATGCGTCCGGGGTCGCCGGGGAGGTTGAAGAGGAGGGCGAGGACGCGGCGGCAGCGCAGGGCGGTGCGCCCGGCCTCCAGCGCGCGCCGGTGCCCGGCACGCCCGGGGGTGGCGCCCACGTCGCGCAGGTAGCGGGCGACGGCCTCGACCACCGCATCCGGCCGCACGGCCGAGGTGGCCGCGTAGTCCAGGTAGACGGGGTCGCCGCCGCTCACGCGTCGTCCAGGGGAAGCAGGTCCAGCGCCACGTAGCGGAAGCCGAGCGCCTTGACCTCCGCCACCAGGCGGGCGCCCTCCTCCCCCAGCAGCCGCTCCCAGTCTTCGGCGCGCACGCGCACGGCGGCGATCTCGCGCTCGTGCCCCTCCACCTCCACCGCGGCGCCGGCCAGCCCGTACTCCACCAGCAGGCGCCCGGCCGCGGCGGCGCGCACGTCGCCGCTCACGCGGCCCCCGCCCCGAGGCGCACCAGCCGCTGCACGGGGAGCCCCTCGTTGAGCGCCCCACGGCGGTAGCCCTGCAGGTCCACCAGCACGCGCCGGAAGCCGGCGGCGCGCACGGCGGCGTGGATCTCCCCGCGCAGCGGCGCCACCCGCGGCAGCTCGGCGGGGTGCACCTCCAGCCGGGCCGCCTCGCCGTGGTGGCGCACCCGGAAGTCGCGGAAGCCGAGCGCGCGCAGGGCCAGCTCGGCGGCTTCGACCTGCCGCAGGCGGGCGGGGGTCACGGCCAGGCCGTAGGGGAGGCGCGAGGCCAGGCAGGGCGCGGCCGGCTGGTCCCAGGTGGGGAGCCCCAGCTCGCGCGACCAGGCGCGGATCTCGTCCTTGGTGAGCCCGGCCTCCAGCAGCGGCGAGCGCACCTCGTGCTCGTGTGCGGCGCGGGCGCCGGGGCGGTGGTCGCCCAGGTCGTCGGCGTTGGAGCCGTCGAGCACCGTGCGCAGCCCGCGCTCGCGCGCCACCCGGCCGAGCACGCCCCACAGCTCGGTCTTGCAGAAGTAGCAGCGGTCGCTGGGGTTGGCCGCGTAGCGTGGGTCCTCCAGCTCGCGCGTCTCCACCTCGAGCCAGGGGATGCCGAAGCGGCCGGCCACCTCGCGGGCGGTGTCCTCCATCCACGCGGCCACGCTGTCGCTCTTGCCGGTGACGGCCAGCACCTTCTCCGGCCCCAGCAGGTCGGTGCAGAGCTTCGCCAGGAAGACGGAGTCCACCCCGCCGCTGTAGCCGACCACCACCGAGCCGCAGCCGCGGAGGATCTCCGCCAGCCGCTCGCGCTTCGCCTTCGGAATCATCCCACCCCGGGGTGACGGTGCACGGAATCGCGGAAAGATACGCCGCAATCCCTGCACCGCCACCGGCCGGGACGCCGCTCAGCGCGGCCGCGGCGGCGGAGGCCGGGCGCCGTTCGGCCGGGCGCCGCCCCCCGTGGAGAACAGCTGGAAGTACTTCGCAGCCCCCACCATGTCGTTGGGCGCGGACGCGGAGTCGGCGAGCTGCGGCGCGTGGTTGTTGACCTCCTTGAGGATGAAGCTGAAGTCGCCCCCGCCCACCTGGGCGTTGCCGTGGCACCCCATGCACCCGCCCATGTTGTAGCCGGTGCCGCCGGCGTACACGTTCTTGAACGCTGCGGGGGTGCCCGGGCACCCGCTGGCGACCGGGTTCTGCGCGCACCAGTCGGTGATCAGCCCGTAGCGGTGGTTGGCGCTGTCCTTGTTCGCCGCCACGGTGTCGGGGTAGTTGAACGACGGCTGGAACATGCCGCTGAAGGCCTGGAGGTTGAGGTTGGTCTCGACCACCGCGTTGGCCTGGTAGTACGTGGCCGTGTCAGCGCCCGGGTACGGCTGGCCGGCCGGCTTGTCGAGCGGCTGGTACTGCACGTTCACCAGCTTGTAGAACTGCCAGGGCGAGGAGGCGATGCCGTTCTGCTGGTTGTACGCGGCGATGGCGGCCTGTGCGTTCTGGTTCGCCTGCACGATCGCGGGCGGGATGGAGTGCAGGCGCCGGTTCACCGAGATGGGGCCCTGCGGCAGGTAGCCGAACCCGCGCGTGCTGGAGTTGATATAGTAGAGCCGCGACCCCGGCACGCTCGCGGCGGTGAGCGGCGAGATCGACTGCACGTTCGTCGGGGTGTACCCCGTGTCGGCGGAGGGCATCTGCGCGGCCGTCGGGGTGAGCATCGGGTCGGTGGGCGGCACGTTCTGGTACTGCGGGTACACGTTGCCGTACACGTCCTCCACCGTGTCCCCCTGCGCGTCCAGCAGGTTGTCGGCCTGCTCGAAGGTGGCGAAGACGAAGTGCGGCCGCGACGGCGTCTTGTGGATGATGTGCAAGGCGATCAGCCCCAGCGTGTCGTCGACGAACGCGGTGCCGGAGCCGGACGCCGCCTGCCGGTAGAAGCGCACCGGCGCGCGGTAGAAGCGGCCGCTCGCCACCTCGGCGGGCGTGAGGCGCCGCCAGGCGGCCTTGATCTCGATGGTGCCGAAGGGGAGGCTGGCCGCCTCGGCGCCCCCCGCGGGCGGGCTGGCGCGGTTGGCCCGCACGTAGGCCGCGCTGGCGCGGAACGCCGGGTTCGCCTGCGCCGTGTCGAAGAAGTTGTTCTGCGCCACGTAGACGTACTCGGCCCGGTTCGCCTTGGCCATGAAGAGGATGAGGGTGCCCGGGAAGGCGAGCCCGTTGGCGTTGCCGGCGAACATGGCGTCCTGCCCGATCTCGTCGTTCTCGTCCAGGTTGATCCACGGCACCGCATCGCTTCCCTGGCTGGAGGAGAACGGCGTCACCGGCACCCCGTACGTGTACTGCGGAGGCGCGTCGTAGCCGTAGTCCCTGGCGGGGTCGTACACGTAGCCGTTGGGGACGCTGCCGGCGGGCGGGAAGATCTCCACCTTGGCGCGGAAGGTGTGCCACACCAGCGGGCCCGTGTAGGTCGAGCTGCCGAAGTTCTGCGTCGTGTCGGGCTTGTCGCGCGTCTCGGGCGCCCCGGTCTGCGGCACGGCGGGCCAGTTCAGCGCGATGAACTCCCGCCAGGCGAACGCCGCCGCGGAGTCCA
>DASUNK010000216.1:0-2303 GCA_036277195.1 Longimicrobiaceae bacterium
CGGCGCGCGCGGTCGAAGCCGGCCAGGATGCCGCTGGCCACCGGGTCGTCCGGGGCGATGCGCACCAGCTCGCCGGCCGCGGCGCGGAGGAGCTGCACCGCCACCTCGCGCCCCTGCGCGGCCTGCGCCGTGTCGCGCACCTGCGCCAGCTGCGACAGGGCGGAGACGTAGGCGCTCCCGGTCTCCTGCACCAGCAGCGCCGCCTGGCGCGAGTTCTCGGCCTGCACCGCCGCCACCACCCGGGCGGTGCCGCGCGCGCCCAGCCACTGCCCCACTCCCACGCCCACGGCGAAGAGGGCCACGGCGGCCGCCGCCCCCGCGGCCCAGACCACGCGGGGGAGGCGCACCGCCGCCCATCCGGCCGGGCGCACCAGCCCCCGCTCGCGCAGGGCGTGCACCGTGCGCTCCTCCAGCAGGCGCCCGGGCCGGGCCTCGCGCGGGAGCGCCGCCAGGGCGGCGTGCTCGGCGGGAGTCGGCTCGGCGTCGTCGGCGCCGTCAGCGTGCGGGTTCATGCTCCTTCTCCTCCTTCTGCTGCGCTCGCGGTGCCGGCTCCAGCAGCCGGCGGAGCGACCGCCGGGCCATGCAGAGCTGGCTCTTGGAGGTGCCGGGGCTGATCCCCAGCCGCTCCCCGATCTCCTCGTGCTTGTATCCCTCCACGTCGTGCAGCACCAGCACGGCGCGGTACCCGGCCGGGAGCAGGGCGATGGCCCGCTCCAGGTCGATGCGCTCGCCGTCCGCCGGCGGCGGGCGCCAGGGCTCGGGGAGCCCCTCGGGCGGCTCCGCGCCCCACTTCCCCTGGCGGCGCAGGAGCCCCCGGGCCACGTTGATCCCGATCCCCGTGAGCCAGGTGGCGAAGGCGGACTCCCAGCGGAAGCCGCCCAGCGCCTCGGTGGCCCGGATCCACGCCTCCTGCACCACGTCCTCCGCGTCGTGCTCGCTGCCGCCCAGCATGCGCAGCACGAGCTGGTACAGCCGCGGCGTGTGGCGGCGGTAGAGCTCGCGGAAGGCGCGCTCGTCTCCGTGCAGGAGGAGCGCTTCCGCGAGGGCGCGGTCGGGCGCGGCGGGGGCGGAGGCGGTCGTCATGCGCCCCTGAGTGGCGGCGGCGGGCCGAAAGGTTGCACGGGCGGATGGAGAAGGTGCGAAGTGCGAAGTGCGAAGTGCGACGAACGGGAGACGGGATGACGCGGTACCTGGCCGGGATCGGGGTGGCGGGCGCGCTGGCGCTCGGGTCGGCCGCGGCGCCGCCGCAGGCGGTGGAGCTGCGGCTGGTGTCGCAGCGGCCGCTGGGGGGCGCCGGCTACGCGGAGCTGGGACTCACCGGCGAGAACAAGCCGAACGGGCTGGAGTACCGGCTGCGGCGGAGCGTGCCGCCGGAGCTCCCCGGCTTCGTCCCGCGCACGCGCGCCGGGCTGGAGCTGTTCATCGCCGACCGCACGGCCGACGGGTGGCTCGCCTTCTACCGCGGCCCGCTGGCGGGGCTCCCCGACAGCGCCAACGTCCCCTTCCGCACCGTCTTCTTCAACGCGAAGGGCCAGCGCCGCTGGGAGCTGGAGCTGAACCCCCTCCTCTCGCGCCCGGACCACCTGGAGGTGCAGGACGTGCGCTACGCGGACGGCCGGCTCTACTTCAACGAGGCGTGCCAGTCGTACTCCCGCGAGGCGGGCGGCCGCTGCTCGGCGCTGGTGCGGGTGGACCCCGCGCGGCGCCGGGTGGAGTGGCGCACCGGACCGCTCGTCTCCAACAACGTCTTCCTCGTGCACGGCCGCTGGCTGATCGCGGGCTACGGCTTCACCGCCGAGCCGGACTTCGTGCACGTGGTCGACCGCGGGACGGGGCGCGTGCTGGCGCGCCGCCGGGTGGACAGTGCCCCCTCGTACTTCGAGATCAAGGACGGGCGCCTGCACGTCGTCACCCATACCAGCATGTACGTCTTCGCACTTCGCACTTAGCACTTCGCACTCGTCCCCTCCCCCGCCTGCACCCGCCAGAGGGCCGCGTACATCCCGTCCGCCGCCAGCAGCTCGTCGTGGGTCCCCTGCGTCGAGAGCCGGTGCGCGATGGCCAATCTGGGCCCGGCGCGGCGCTTCCGAAACCTCGCCGGGCGCGGCGGGTACGCTGATTGCGCCGTCTCCTCGGTGCGCTCGCCAATCGCCCACCCTCTCGGCAGTGCTGCCCATGCGGTCCCCGATCCGACTCCTCCTGCTGCCGCTGGCCTTCGCCTCCGCGCTGGCCGCGCCGCCCGCGGCCGACGCGCAGGCGCGCCGCACCGGCTACACGCCGCCGCGCACCGTGCGCGTCCCCTC
>DASUNK010000217.1:0-6895 GCA_036277195.1 Longimicrobiaceae bacterium
GGCGGCCGCCACCCCCGCCGCCAGCGAGGAGGCCTTCCACCGCGTGATCGCGGCGGGGCCCGCGGCCGTGGTGGCGGGGCTGCTGCGGGCCGGGCCCCGCCCCCGCCGGCTGGTGTACCTGAGCTCCTACGCCGCCTGCGGGCCGGCCCGGGGGGGGCGCGCCCGGCGCGTGGACGAGCCCCCGGCGCCCCTCACCGCGTACGGCCGCACCAAGCTCGCGGGCGAGGCGGCCGCGCACGCAGCGGAGGCCCACGGGGTGGAGGTGGCGGTGGTGCGCGCCCCCGCCGTCTACGGCCCCGGCGACCGGGCCTTCCTCCCGCTCTTCCGCCTGGCGAAGCGCGCGCTGGCCCCGGCTCCCACCGGCCCGCCGCGGCGCGTGCACCTGATCTTCGTGGAAGACCTCGCCCGGGCCGTGCTCCGCGCCGCCGACGCGCCTCCCGGCACCTACGCCGTGGCCGAGCCGGTGGAGCACCTGGCCGCGGAGGTGCCGCGCGAGATCGGGCGGGCGCTGGGGCGGCGGGTGCACCGGCTCCCCGTCCCCGCGGCGGCGTTCCGGGCGGCGGGGGCGGTGGCCGAGCGGGTGGGGCCCCTGCTGGGGGCGAAGGGGGTCTTCAGCCGCGAGAAGGCCGAGGAGATCCTGGCCGAGGCGTGGGTGTGCGACCTGGCGGGGTCGGGGGAGCTGCTGGCCCCGCACGAGGCGACGCCGCTGGCCGAGGGGATGCGGCGCACGGCGGCGTGGTACCGAGACCAGGGATGGATTTGATGTCGATCATCGAGCAGACGGCGGCGCCGGTGCGGCAGGGCGCGGACATCTTCGAGAAGTGCGGCCGCTACACGGCGGCGCGCGAGATGATGGGCCGCGGCCTCTACCCGTACTTCCAGCCGATCGAGGCCTCCGAGGACACCGAGGTGGTGATCCGCGGCGAGCGCAAGGTCATGGTCGGCTCGAACAACTACCTGGGGCTCACCCATCACCCCTACGTGCTGGAGAAGTCCCAGCAGGCCCTCCACCGCTACGGCACCGGCTGCACCGGGAGCCGCTTCCTCAACGGCACGCTCGACCTGCACGAGACGCTGGAGGCGCGCCTGGCCGCCCTGATGGGCGCCGAGTCCGCCCTCGTCTTCAGCACCGGCTACCAGACCAACCTGGGCGTCATCGCCGGGCTGGTGACGCGCGGCGCGGTGGTGATCCAGGACCGCCTGAACCACGCCTGCCTCCTCGACGGCGCCATGCTGGCCGCCGGCGAGCTGGCGCGCTACCCCCACGGCGACATGGCCGGGCTGCGCCGCGTGCTGGAGCGGCACGCCGGGGCCAGCGGCGGGGTGCTGATCGCCACCGACGGGGTGTTCTCCATGGAGGGGAACATCGTGGACCTCCCCTCGCTGGTGTCGCTGGCCGAGGAGTTCGGCGCCCGGGTGATGGTGGACGACGCGCACTCGGTGGGCGTGCTGGGGGAGCACGGCGGCGGCACGGCGGAGCACTTCGGGCTGCAGGACCGGGTGGACCTCACCATGGTCACCTTCAGCAAGAGCTTCGCCTCCATCGGCGGGGCGGTGGCGGGGCCGGAGGAGGTGATCCACTACCTCAAGCACCACGCGCGCGCCCTCATCTTCAGCGCCAGCATGCCGCCGGCCGCGGTGGCCACGGTGCTGGCCTGCCTGGACGTGATGGAGCGCGAGCCCGAGCGGCGCGCCGTGCTCTGGGAGAACGCCGACTACCTGCGCGACGGGCTCAAGTCGCTGGGCTTCGACACCGGCGCCTCGGAGACGCCGATCATCCCGGTGGCCTCGGGCGACATGGAGCACACCTTCATCTTCTGGCGCGCGCTCTTCGACGCCGGCGTGTTCACCAACCCGGTGCTCCCCCCGGCGGTGCCCGAGAACGCGTGCCGGCTGCGGACCTCGGTGATGGCGACGCACACGCGCGGGCAGCTGGACCAGGTGCTCGACGCCTTCGCGCGGGTGGGGCGGGAGCTCGGCCTGCGGTGACGCGGCCGGCATGACGGCACCGCTGCGCGTGCGCGAGATCGCCCCCGGCGAGTCGCTCCGCCCCTTCATCGACCTCGTCTGGAAAGTGAACGCGCGGGACCCCAACTGGGTCCCCCCGCTGCGCATCTCGCTCAAGACCCTCCTCGACCGCAACAAGCACCCCTTCCACCGCCACGCGGACGTGGCCTACTTCCTGGCCGAGCGCGGGGGCGAGCCGGTGGGGCGCATCTCCGCGCACGTCAACCACCTGTACAACGAGTACCACGGCGAGAAGACGGGCTTCTTCGGCTTCTTCGAGTGTGTGGACGACGCGGAGGTGGCCGGCGCGCTGGTGGAGACCGCCGCGGAGTGGCTGCGCGCGCGCGGGCAGGAGCGCATGCGCGGGCCGATGAACTTCTCCACCAACGAGGAGATGGGGGTGCTGGTCGACGGCTTCGACACGCCGCCGAACATCATGATGACCCACAACCCGCCCTACTACGACCGGCTGCTCACCGCGACGGGGCTGGCGAAGCGGATGGACGCGCTGGCGTACTGGATCGGCAACCCGCACCCGCCGAAGCGGCTGGAGGAGGGGGTGGAGCGGCTGGCGCGGCGGCACGGGGCCACCATCCGCCCGGCGGACCTCAAGCGCTTCCGCGACGAGGTGTCGATCGTCCGGGACATCTACAACGCGGCGTGGCAGCGCAACTGGGGCTTCGTCCCCATGACCGACGCCGAGTTCGAGTTCATGGCGAAGGAGCTTCGCCCGGTGGTGGACCCGGACCTCTGCCTGATCGCGGAGGTGGCGGGGCGGCCGGTGGGGTTCGCGATCACCATCCCCGACCTCAACCAGGCGCTGAAGCACCTGCCGGACGGGCGGCTCTTCCCCTTCGGGCTCTTCCGGCTCCTCTGGGAGCGGCGCAAGATCACCAACCTGCGGGTGGTGACGCTGGGGCTCATCCCCGGCTACCAGTACCAGGGGCTGGGGGCGGCGTTCTACCTGCGCACCTTCCAGGCGGGGGCGCTCAAGGGGTACAAGACGGCGGAGGCGAGCTGGATCCTGGAGGACAACTGGGAGATGCGGCGCGCGCTGGAGAAGATGGGCGCCTACGTCTACAAGACCTACCGCATCTACGACAAGCCGCTGGAGGCAGGGAACGGCAGTCCTAAGTCCTGAGTCCTGAGTCCTGAGTCCTGGGGGTCCTGAGTTGCACGGAGCCCCCGCGCCCTTCCGGGCGCGGGGGCTTCGGCCGTCGAGGCTAGTTCACGCACCCCGCCTGCGGGTTGTTGCGGCACTCCCCGCTGGGGATGGGGAGGAACTGCAGCACCGGCGGCGCCCCCACCGCGAACGCCGCTCCCAGCCGGCGCAGGTCGTCCCACCGCAGCCCCTGCATGTACAGCTCGTAGCGCCGCTCGTAGGCGATCTGGCGCAGCACCGCGTTCAGGTCCGGGAGCTGCGCGTCCGTCAGCGCCGGCAGGCACGCCACCGGCTCGGCCAGCGGCGAGCTGCACTGCGTCCGCACCTGGTTGATGAGCGCCCGCGCCTGCGGCAGGTTCCCCAGCCGCGCGTGCGCCTCGGCCTGGATCAGCCGCATCTCGTCCGGCAGGTAGACGGGGAAGGGGTCGTTCCGATCCGTGTACCGGTTGAAGGTCACCAGCAGCGAGTCGGGGTTACCCCGCGTGGGCGCCGTGCTGCGCGTCCAGAAGTCCACCCGCTGGTCGCCCGCCTCGGCGGCCGCGCGGAAGCTGGCCAGCGGCAGCACGTAGAACGAGTTGCCCGAGATGTTCCAGATCGGGTTCACGCTCGTCCCCAGGAAGGTGAAGCGCGAGAGCGACGCCAGGTTCACCCGCTGCGCCGCCTCGATGGCCCGCTGGTACTCGCCGTCCGCCAGGTAGAAGCGCGCCAGCATGGCGTTGATCACGTTCGGCAGGTCCACGCCCGGCACCAGCACCCGCGCGTTGAACACCGCCAGGTCGGGGCTCCCCGCCAGGTCCGACCGCGCGGACTCCAGCAGCGCCGCCACGCTGTCGAGCACCACCCCCCGCGGCTGCGGCACCGGCGTGGGCGTGCGCACGTCGACCGGCGCCCGCTCGAACTGGAGCGCCAGCGCGCCCAGCGCCATCGCCCGGTAGGTCTTGGCCAGCGCCGCGATCCCGGTGCGCGTGCCGTCGTCGAGCGCGGCGCCGCCGAGGTTGTCGAGCAGGGTGTTGGCCGTGCGCACCACCCGGTAGGCGCTGGCCCACGGCCCCTCCACCACCGCGAAGCTCGGGTCGAAGTTCTGCCCGGTCAGCAGCGAGCGGTACGCCTCCAGCGACCCGGTGTTGGTCCCCCACTCGTCGGTCACCAGCGCCGGGGCGCGCACCCACTCGGCCACGGAGGTGGCGTACTGCGACTGCAGCCCCACGGCCAGCGCGATCAGGCCGTTGGGATCGTTCAGCACGTCCTCCTCGCTCAGGGCGTTGGGGTTGGAGAGGTCCAGGTCGCACCCCGCCAGGGCCAGCGCCACGCCGGCCGCCCCCGCCAGCACCGGGAGCCGGCGCCGGAGCCCGGCCGCCCGTCTCGTCACTCTGGGATTCATTGCCGGGCTCCCGTCAGAAGGTGAGGTTCACGCTGAGCACGAAGGTGCGCGGCACGGGCGTGTTCGCGAAGTCCACCCCCCGCGCCACGGCGTTGTTGGAGAAGAGGTTGATCTCCGGGTCCAGCCCCCGGTAGTCGGTCCAGGTGTGGAGGTTGCGCCCGGCCAGCCGGATGGAGGCGTCGTCGGCGCCGAAGCGCCCCACCCACGCCTCCGGGAGGCGGTAGCGCAGCGCCACCTCGCGCAGCTTCACGAACGAGCCGTCCTCCACGTACTCCTCGTAGATCAGGCTGCGCCCGGCCGGGTTCAGCGAGAAGGTGCGGAACACCGTGTCGCCGCTGATCTCCCGCTCCACCACCCGGTCGGTGCCGAAGAGCTCGGTGATGCGGCGGGTGAAGTTGGCCACGTCGTTGCCGAAGCGCCCGTCGAGCAGGAAGCTCACCTCCACCCGCTCCCCCAGCTCGAAGGCGTTGCCGAGCGTCGCCACCAGCTTGGGGTGCGGGTTGCCGAGGATGCGCCGGGCGAAGGGGGTCGCGATCACGGCGCCCGTGGCCGAGCGGATGGTGTCGCGCGCGCGGCTGGGGAGGAGGAGGGAGTCGGCGGTCACCCGGCGGTAGACGACGTTCCCGGCCGCGTCGCGCTCGTAGACGCCGCCGTAGAAGATCCCCAGCGGCTGCCCCACGATCACCGCGTTCAGGTAGTCGCCGCCCAGGGTGGCGATCTGCATGGTGTCGGTGCCGGTGAAGAGCTTCTCCACCCGGTTGCGGTTGGTGGCCAGCGTCAGCCGCGAGCGCCAGGTGAGCCGGTCGCGGCTGAGGTTCACGGTGTTGAGCGCCAGCTCCACCCCGCGGTTGCGCACCACGCCCACGTTCTGGAACTGCTGCACCGCGCCCTGGCTGGGGGCCAGCGGCACGGGGAGCACCAGCTGCGAGGTGCGCGAGTCGTACCAGGTGAACTCCAGGCTGGCGCGGTCGCCGAAGAGGCCGGCCTCGAACCCCGCCTCGTACTCGCGCTGCCGCTCGGGCTCCAGCTCGGGGTTCCCCACCGTGGTGGAGGCCACGTAGCCGGCCAGCCCGCTGTAGGCCACGTCCACGTAGTTCTCGAAGCGCAGGTACGCCCCGGGCGGCTGGCTCCCCGTCTCGCCGTAGGCGGCGCGCAGCCGCAGCGTGCTCAGGAAGCCGGAGAAGGGGGAGCGGTCCCACCATCCCCCCTCGTCCACGATCCACGACACCCCGAAGCGCGGGAAGAGCTGCCAGCGCTGGTCGGTGCCGAAGGCGGAGGAGCCCTCCACGTTCAGCCCGCCGGTGAGGAAGAGGCTCCCGCCCAGCGACAGCCGCTCCTGCAGGAAGCCGCCGATGGTGCGGGTCTCGGCGAACGACTGCGAGGCGAACTGGGTGCCGCCGCCCACCAGCTCCTGCCCGGGGGCCAGGTTGGTGGCGCTGGCGGAGATGACGTCGGCCCGGTCCTGCGTGTAGCGGAAGCCGAGCGTGCTGGTGAGTGCGGCGCCCGGGCGCACGTCCCACTCGTAGTTGGCGGTCAGGTCGTTGTTCACCTGCCGCGAGAAGCGCACGGGGTTGGCGATGGAGCCCGCGTCGCCGGGCGAGAGCGACTGCGGCGGGCGGAAGAAGCGGCTCTCCTGCCGGTAGTCGTCGATCCCGAAGATCCAGCGCAGCGTCAGGTCCTCCACCGGCGTCAGCGCGGCCTCGAACGAGCCCAGGAAGCGCACCACCTCCTCGGGGAACTCCCAGTTGGCGATCACGTCCAGCGGGTTGGCGGTGAAGCCCGGCACCGGGGAGAAGGGGAAGCGCCCCTGCGCCTCGCGGAACGACGGGTCGAAGGTGGTGGGGGTGAAGATGACGGTGGTGAGCAGGCCGATGGTCTGCTCGCCCTCGGGGAGGTTGTTGGTCTCCGCCTGGATGAAGGAGGCGTTGGCGGTGACCTCGGCCCAGTCGGTGAGGCGCTGCACCAGCTTCCCGCGCACGTTGGTGCGGGCGTAGTCGGTGGCCTCCAGGATCCCCTCCTCGCCGCGGTGGCCGCCGGAGAGGTAGAAGGAGGTGCCCTCGCTCCCGCCCGAGACGGAGAGCTGGGTGTTCGTCCCCCACCCCCGGCGGAAGACGTCGTCCTGCACGTCGAAGCGCTCCACCGGCGAGCCGATCGGCCGCCCCGGCACCACGTAGGTCACGTCGGTATAGCCGGCCCCGGGCGACATGTTCAGGTCGTAGCGGTCCGGCGTCTCGCTGGCGAAGAGCTCCTGGTCGAGGCTGAACTCTAGCCGCCCCTGCCGGCCGCGGCGGGTGAAGATCTGGATGACGCCGGCGTTGGCGCGCGAGCCGTAGAGGGCGGCCGCG
>DASUNK010000218.1:0-6832 GCA_036277195.1 Longimicrobiaceae bacterium
CCCGCGCGCCACCTGCGCGGCGGCGCCAACGAGCTGGAGCTGGCCTTCACCGCCCGCATCGCCCCGGCGGGCGCCAGCATCATCCGCTCCACCGACAGCACCGACGGCTCCACCTACCTCTACACCCTGCTGGTGCCCGCCGACGCCAACCAGCTCTTCCCCTGCTTCGACCAGCCGGACCTCAAGGCGCGCTTCCGCGTGAGCCTCACCGCGCCCGCCGGGTGGACGGTGCTGGCCAACGGGCCGCTGGAGCAGCGCGATACCGTAGCCGGGCGCGTGGTGTGGCGCTTCGCCGAGACGGAGCCGATCTCCACCTACCTGGCCGCCTTCGCCGCCGGGCCGTGGCACGCCTGGTCGCCGCGCACGCCGGGCGAGCCGATCACTCTCTACGCCCGCGCCAGCCGCCGCGCCGAAGTGGACGCCGATACCCTCATCCGCACCAACCAGGCGGCCGTCGCCTGGCTGGAGCGCTACTTCGGGGTGGAATTCCCCTTCGCCAAGTTCGACATGCTGCTGGCGCCCGCCTTCCCCTTCGGGGGGATGGAGCACGTGGGCGCCGTCTTCTACAACGAGAGCGGCTTCGTCTTCCGCGAGCCGCCCACCGAGGGGCAGCGCATCGGCCGCAACGCCACCATCTACCACGAGGTGGCGCACCAGTGGTTCGGCGACCTGGTGACCATGCGCTGGTTCGACGACCTCTGGCTCAAGGAGGGGTTCTCCACTTACGTGGCCGCGCGGATCCAGGACGAGCTGGAGCCCGCCTCCGAGGCGTGGAAGACCTTCTACCTGCGCAACAAGCCGCTCGCCTACGGCGTCGACGCCACCTCGGGGACCACCCCGGTGTGGCAGGAGCTCGCCAACCTGGACCTGGCGAAGGGGAACTACGGCCCCATCGTCTACAACAAGGCCCCCTCCATCCTCAAGCAGCTCGACTACCTGGTGGGCGACAGCGCCTTCCGCGCGGGGCTCCACCTCTTCCTCACCCGGCACGCCTACAGCAACGCCACCTGGCGCGAGCTGCTGCGGGCGATCGAGGAGACCTCGGGCACCTCGCTGCAGGCCTTCGGCGAGCAGTACATCCTGCGCGCGGGGATGCCGCGGGTGGAGACGGTGCTGGAGGCCGAGGGCGGGCGCGTCCGCCGGCTGGCGCTGGCGCAGCGCCCGGCGCGCGCGCTGGAGGGCGATCCCGGCGGCTGGTGGCCGGGGAAGGTGCGGGTGCGGCTGGCCTACACCGGGCGCGACGACGTGGTGCTCCCCGTCTCCTTCGCCGGCGACACCACCGAGGTGGCGGGCGCGGCCGGGCTGCCGCTGCCGGACTACGTGTGGGCCAACGACGGCGACTACGGCTACGGCCTCTTCCTGCTGGACGCGCGCAGCGCCGCCCACGTGGCGGAGCACCTGGGCGAGGAGCCGGACGGGCTGCTGCGCGCCATGCTCTGGGGGGCGCTGTGGGATGCGGTGCGCGAGGGCACCCTGCCCCCGGCGCGCTTCGTGGAGATCGCCCTGCGCGAGCTCCCCGCCGAGCCGGACGAGCAGATCGCCTCGGCGGTGATGGGCCGCGCCTCCGCCGCGCTCGCCACCCTGCTGCCGCGCCTGGCGCGCGAGCGCGTGCAGCCCGAGTGGGAGCGGATGCTGCTGGCGCGCGCGGACGACGCGGCGCTCCCGTACGGGATGCGCAAGGCCAGCCTGGACCTGCTGGTGGCCACCGCGCGCACCCCCGCCACCCTGGCGGTGCTGGAGGAGCTGCTGGCGGGCCGCCGCCGCTTCGCCGGCGAGGCGGTGAAGGAGCCCACGCGCTGGGCCATCGTGCAGACGCTGCTGTCCGTGGGGCACCCCCGGGGCGCCACCCTGCGCGCGGCCGAGGCGGCGCGCGACTCCACCCCCGAGTCGCCGCGGCGGGCGTTCGTGGCGGGCGCCGCCGTGCCCACCGCCGAGGCGAAGGCCGAGTACTTCCGCCGCTACCTCGACGACCCGCAGCTCAACGAGGAGTGGGTGACGGCCAGCCTGGGCGCCTTCAACGACCCCGACCACGCCCACCTGACGCTCCCCTACCTGCGCCCCGCGCTGGACCGCCTGGAGTGGGTGCGCGACAACCGGCGGATCTTCTTCCTCCCGCGGTGGATCAACGCCTTCGTGGGCGGCCATGCCGGCCGCGAGGCGCTGGCGGTGGTGGACCGCTTCCTGGCCGAGCGGCCGGAGCTGCCGGTGGACATCCGCCGCAAGGTGCTCCAGGCCCGCGACGAGCTGGAGCGCACCGTGCGGGTGCGCGCCGCCTCGGGAGCGTCGGAGTAGAACGCGGAACGGCGGCGCAGGGCGCCGCCGTTCGCATCTCCCGGGATTCGAGCCGGTCAGTTCTGCATCCGCGTCCAGATGAGGATGGCGCCGCAGGTGCCGCGGTCGCCGCGCCCGAACTCCAGCGGGTAGCCGGCGCCGCTGTACACCTCGATCCCCTCCAGGTCGCCGGGGCGCACCACGTCGTCCACGCTCTCGCCGAGGAGCGTCACCTCCTGCCCGTCCACGAAGAGCCGCGGGATGCAGTTGCCCCGGCCGCGCACCACCAGCCCCGGCCGGCGGGGATGGGGCGTGATCCGTATCCCGGGCATCCGGCGCAGCAGGTCCGAGGTGCGCTGGACCCGCATCCGGTCGATCTCCGAGCGCAGCACGAAGCGGCCGGACGTCCTCCGCTCCGCGCGCTCGTAGAACGCCGCCATCGCGGGGGTCAGCCGGCGCGACGAGGCCCGCACCTCCAGCGGGTTGAGCATCACCTCGTCGGTGGACATGCGCAGCACCACGTCCAGCGAGTCGCGCACCCCCACCATCAGGTCCGGCGACAGGGTGCTGAGGTACCCGGTGCGCGTGGCGCTCAGCCGGTAGTTCCCGGCGGCGCCGATGGCGAGCACGAAGCGGCCGCGGCCGTCGGTCACGGCCCGGCCGGCCTCGGCGTTGTGGGCGATGAGCACCACCGTGGCGCCGTCGATCGGCTTGTTGGTGCCACGCTCGAGCAGACGTCCGTCGATGACCTGGGAGGCCGCGGGCGCAGCGCCGAGCGAGAGGAGGGCGGCGTAGATTCCGTGGCGGAACATGGCCGGTCCCTGGGTGCGGGTTGGGAGCGCGGGCGGGAAGGCGGTGCCGCAACTCCCGCGCCGGTGCCCCGTGGGGCAGCGGGAAGGGCGGGCCGGATTTCCACCGACTACCCGCAAATGATATTACGGCACAACGGGAATTCCAAGACCGTTCGTCCCGCCGTGCACGCGCTTCGTCCCAACGCCGTCAGGCGCGGAGGTGCTTCTGCTCGCCCACGGCGTACGCCTCGCGCACCCACGCCGCGACCTCGCCGTCGATCTCCTCCAGCGAGCGCAGGCGGAAGTAGTGCGCATGGCTGCGGGGGGAGAAGCTCTCGACCCTGCGGAAGCGGGGGTGCTCCAGCCGCCGGGCCAGCACCACGTGGCCGTCGAGCCGGTCGTCCTTCACCGACACCGCGGCGAAGATCATCCGCACCTGGAAGCCGATGCGCGTGCGGGCGGGTGCCAGCACGAAGGGGCCGCAGTCGCGGACCAGCGCCTCGAAGCGGTGGTAGAGCGCCACCCCGTGCGGGTCCTTCCCCGCCAGGTGCTGCTCCACCGTGGCGGCCGTGCACGAGTGCGGCTGGTTGCGGTTGGCGAAGGGGCGCCCGCAGCGGGGGCAGTGCCAGAGCGGGGGCGGGAGGGGCATGGGATCGGGCCGGAGCGCCTCAGCTCGCCCGGCGCCGGGGGGCCGGGGGTTCCGCCGCGGCCGGCTCGTCGACGCGGGCGCCGCCGGGGTGGGCCGCCCACCCCGAGCCGTCCCACTGCTCCATCCACCGGTCGCCGCCGAAGCGGCCCTCCAGCAGCGGCCAGACGGTGAGATCGGCGTCCAGCTCTTCCCAGTGCAGACTGTAGCCGTCGGGATCCACCTCCACCGCGGCGAGTTGCTCGTGCGTGGCTCCGCGCAGGCCCTGCGCGTACTCCGCCGGGAACGCGAAGCGGCAGCCGTTCTGGAGCTCGATCTCGATCAGCCCGGTTGCCGCGTCGTATCGGGCGGCCACGGCGTGCGGCTTGGTCAGCCTCTCGATCCGGCTCGCCTCGACCGCGGCTGCGTACTGCCGGTCGAACTCCTCGTCAGTGAGACGTCTTCGAGCCATGTAACTCTCTCCACTTCGCCAGCAGGAACTTCCTGTTCACATCCACGATGTCGATCGCTCTCCTGGCTTCCCGCTTCTCCATCGTTCCGGCGCCCAGCAACGCGGCCGGTGTCGCAGCGTCTCCGATCAGAATCTTAACGCGTTTTCCGCTCTTCCACACGTGGACGTGTGGCGGCGGGTGATCGTCCAGGTGCACCTTGACGGCGAAGCCTCGCTCGCGATGTACGGTCGGCATCCAAACAGCATGCATATGGACGCATGAACCGCACAAGCCGCACAGCAGAAACGCGCCACCCGCCACCTAGCTCGTCCAAACGCTTTCCCTAAATGGACGTACTTTCTACCTCGGCTTGGGCATCTCCACGATCACGCGGTCCGTGCTGCCGCGGCCGAAGGTCTCGGGGCTGTACATCTCCTCCGCCCGCGGCGGCGGCACGATGAAGAGCCCCGGCGTGGTGGCCCGCGCCACGTACGAGTAGGTGTATACCCCCGCCGGCAGGTAGGAGGTGAACGCCTCCGCCCGGTCGTCGCGCAGGTTCTGGTGCTCGTACCACCACGCCCGCCACCACCACCCCGCCTGCCGGTCGGAGAAGAGCGGACGCGCCGGGGCCCCCGGGGGCGCGGCCTCCGTCCCCCGCAGCGACGGGTTCAGCGGCTCCAGCCCCGCGGGGAGCGGGTCCACCAGCGCCACGTGCAGCCGCCGCGAGGGCGCCGTCATGGTCACCGTGATCCGCACCCGCGCGCCGGCCCGGATCCGCCAGCGCCCGTCGCTCCCCCGCACCACGTCGGCGGAGTCGTCCACCGCCTCGTAGGTGCGCTCCACCGCGAAGCCCTGCTCCAGCGCGGTGAGGTCCAGGTCGCGCGGGGCGTAGCGCAGCCCGGCGCGGTAGTAGAGCCGCCCCGGCCCCTCCTTCCCCACGGTCACCGCCTCGGGCTCCTGCTCCGCCAGCACGCGCATGGGCACCGAAAGCTGATGCCGGTCCGCGCTGCGGCCGCTGAAGGCGTGCCCCCCGGCGTAGCGCTCGCCGAGCCAGACGCGGGCGACGAACTCCGGCGTCTCGCGCTCGTAGGCGGCGAAGTAGCGGTCCAGCGCCAGCAGCACCCAGGCGTTCTCCTGGGTGTTGTCCCACCGGCCGCGGACGCGGTGGCCCAGCAGCCCGCGCACCGTCTTGGTGACCAGGTCGTGCTCCGGCTGGACCCGCAGCAGCGCCTCCAGCACCACCCCGTCGGTGCGGCGGTCGGAGTGGAGCAGCAGGTACTCGCCCTCGGTGTAGCGGGTGGCGAAGGTGGCGGTGGAGGCCGTCTCCGTGGCCCGGTTGGTGACCACCCGCAGCAGCTCGGCGCGCTCGGCCGCCAGCTCCGTGCGCCCCGCGGCCGCGCTCAGCAGCCACCCGGCCACCTCCAGCGGAATGCGGTCCACCCCCGGCTCGCGCACCAGCCGGCGCACCTCGCCGTCGACCTGCGGGTCGTTCATCTGCGCCCGCACGTACGCGGCGTACGCCTGCAGCGCGTGGCGGACGTCCTCCGGGTACTCGCGCGGGATGTGCCGCCGGATGTCGCGCAGGTAGCGCAGGGCCTGGGTGTAGGTGCGCTCCTGCACCGTGTACCCCTTCTCGCGCGCCCGCTGCAGGGCGTGGGCGGCGTGGACGCTCACGTACGGCCACGACGGGTCGCCCCGCTTCCAGAAGGCGAAGCCGCCGTCCGGGTTCTGCATGGCCTCCAGCCGCGCCAGGTCCTGCCCCACGAACTCGCGGATGCGCTCGGGCGGGGGCAGCTCCTCGGCCTTGAAGGCGGTGAGCACGTCGCGCAGCGCCGCCACCGCCAGGATGCGCGAGGCGATCTGCTCGGCGCACTCGTACGGATAGCGCACCAAGTAGAGGAGCGCGTCGGTGAGCTCCTGCAGCGCCGTGGACGAGGTGGTCACCTCCAGCCCGCCGAAGCCCGGGATCACGCCGTCGGGCACCTGCAGGGGGAGCACGGCGGCGCTGTCGCCGGCCAGGCTGCCATAGGTGGCGAACGCCTCGGAGGTGGCGGGGGTCCACACCGGGAGCGAGAACTGGGCGGCGTCGGTGGAGGCCCCGCTGGCCGCCGCCACCTGGAAGTGGGCCACGCCGGCGCGCACCGCCTCGGCGGGGAAGCGCACCTCCACCCGGTCGCCCGCGGGGATGGTGACGCGCCGCCCGGCCTCGGTGAGCGCCGTGCCGGAGGAGCGCGCGGCCACCGCCACCTCCAGCGGCCGCTCCGTCTGGTTCTGGATGACCACCGGCAGCTCGAAGCGGTCGCCGAAGTTGAGGAAGCGGGGCGCCGAGGGGCGCACCATCAGCGGCTGCCGCGCGGTGATGGCGCTCTCGCCCAGCCCGTAGTGCGTGCCCCGGTGCACGGCCACCGCCATCACCCGGTAGCGGGTGAGGTTCCCCGGGAGGGTGAAGGGGATGCGTGCCCGCCCCGCGGCGTCGGTGCGCAGGTCGGGAACGAACACGGCCAGCGGGTTGAAGTCGCTGCGCAGGGTGATCGGCGGCGCGTCCGCCTCCCCCGCGACCTTGCCGACGAGCCCCTCCGGCGGCGGCGGTGGCGCGGCGGGCGGCGTGTCGTTCGGGATATTCCGGTCCGGCGGCAGCGCGACCGAGACCGACACCGACTTCGGCGGCGGCGGCGGCGGGGGCAAGGGCAGCG
>DASUNK010000219.1:0-3064 GCA_036277195.1 Longimicrobiaceae bacterium
GCTGCGCTGCTGGCGCCTGCGCCGCGCGATCGACTGGACGGTGCTCCGCGGCTTCGGGTTGCTCAGCGCCGCCGGCGGTTTGGCCGGGGCGCTGCTCTACGCGCGGCTCGGCGGGCGGGCGCTGACGGCCGCGCTCGGCGCGCTGCTCGTCCTCACGGCCGCGGCGGGGCTCACGGGGTGGGCGGGGCGATGGCACCCGCGCGGTCCCGCCGTCTGGCTCCTCGGCCTGCTCTCCGGGCTCTTCGGCGGGCTGGCGGGCAACCAGGGCGGATTGCGCGCGGCGGCGCTCGGCTCCTTCCGCCTGGCGCCGGCGGCCTTCGTCGCCACCGCGACCGCGGCCGGGCTGCTGGTCGACGCCGCCCGCACCCCGGTGTACGTCTGGCGCGCCGGGTCCGTGCTCGCCTCGCTCGCCGCGCCGATCGCCGTCGCCACCGCGGGCGTGCTGGCGGGCACGCTCCTGGGCGAGCGGGTGCTCCTCGGCATGGCGCCGGAGCGCTTCCGCCGCGTGGTCTCGCTGGCCATCGGCGCGCTCGGGCTCTGGCTCCTGGCCAGCACCCTCTGAAAACGAGGAGGAACGAGATGGACGACGAGCGCGAGGTCCGCTCGCTCTACCAGTGGCTGCTGGATGCGTGGAGCGCTTCGGCAGGGACTCGGGCCGCGCCGGCTAGGAAGACGCGCCGGCGGAGGTGCCCACCAGCTCCGTGGCGTGGACCCCTACGTCCTTGTGAGTCTTGAGGTAGAGCACGTTGTTCGGGACGCGCAGCTCGCGCCGGATGAGCGCGAAGAAGTTCCGGCAGAAGTACCAGATCGCCGCCTTGGTGTCGAATGCGACGTTGCCGTAGAGCAGGACGATCCCCCGGCTTCCACGGCTGGGCGCCAGCGGCCGCGTGATCTTCACGATCACCGCGTCGTGCTTGGGACTGGAAGCGAGCAGGGGCTGGCAGAACGAACGGACGTAGTCGGCGGTGCGCTTGTTCACCCCCGGCCCACCGATGCAGATCTCCAGCAGCGGAACCTGGTCCGCGCCCGGATCCGTATCCAGAACGTAGGCGTGCTCGACTCTCACCGACGAGAAGAACGAGGAGAGCTGCTGCGCCGCGTACACGGCCTCCTCGTGCACGAACACGTCCTTCGGCCAGTCCTTCCGCAGGCCGGGGAACGCGCCGATGCTGATGATGGTCCTGCCCGACTCGAGCGGCAAGCAGCGCCTGGCCTGACCTCTCCGGCTCCAGCGCGAGGCTCTGGGAAAGATGGACCTCGCCACCACATCGGCAAGGGACGCGACGAGTCCGGCAAGGAAATCCACAGGCGCCTCCACAGCGGTCCGGGCGGGCCATTCCGAATCAGAATGCTCGGTGAGCACCCCGCGTGCAAGGTGGCCCCGGGTCGCAGGGAGTTGGTACGAGGGGCGGGCACCCCGGGTTTTCGGAGGATGGCGGCGCTCAGAACCAGAAGGAGCGCATCTCGCGGAGGAACTCGCGGGTGAGCGGGTAGCCGCTGGCGGAGCCGAGCACGGCGTCGATGCCGCACCGGGGGCAGAGCGCCGTCTCGCCGCGGTCCACCCACTCCGCGATGGCGGAGGGCGGGAAGGCTTTCAGGCAGTAGAAGCAGCCGCACGTCTCGCTCGCCAGCACCTCGGCGCGATGGCAGGAAGAGTGGCGGTGCGCAGCGGAGAGATCGGTCCCCACCGTTCAGGACTGCCGGTGCCGGATCAGGTGGAGCGGGGCGAGCGGCCGGCGCTCCTCGCCCACCTTCAGCTCGAACACGTACGTCCCCTCGCGGGGAAAGACCACGTCCGAAAGCGGCAGCACCATCTGCGAGCGCAGCGGCGCCTCGCTGGGGCCGCCGTGGTGCTGCACGTCGGTCTCGGCGCTGATGGTGAGCACCGGGCTGCGGGTGGGGTCCAGCAGGTCCACCGCGAATTGAAAAATCCCACGCTCGTGCGGCTCCCACTCGATGGCGATGGCCAGCGTCATGGCCTCCTGCCGGGCCGGGAAGCCCTCGGCGTAGAGCTGGTGGAAGACGCCGCGCACGTCCAGCCGCCCGTCGTCGCGCGCGTCCGCGTCTTCGCAGATCAGTGCGTAGAGGACTTTCACGTTTCTCTTGAGATTCAGGTCAGTCGCACCCGTATCGCCTCGGCGTGCCCGAACAGCCCCTCCGCCTCGGCGAGCCGGATCACGTCGGGGCCGTGCCGGCGCAGCCGCTCCGGCGAGTAGCCGATGACGCTGGTGCGCTTGAGGAAGTCGTACACCCCCAGCGGGCTGGCGAAGCGCGCCGTGCCGCCGGTGGGGAGGACGTGGTTGGGGCCGGCGTAGTAGTCGCCCACCGGCTCGGGCGAGCTGGCGCCCAGGAAGACGGCGCCCGCGCTGCGGATGCGCCCCGCCAGCGCCAGCGGCTCGGCCACCAGCAGCTCCAGGTGCTCGGGGGCGCGCAGCTCCGCCACCTCCGCGGCGGCGTCCAGGTCCGGCACCACCACGATCAGCCCGTTCCCCTCCAGCGCCGCCCGCGCCACGTCGCGCCGCGGGTTGCGCTCCAGCAGCCGCTCCAGCGCGTCGGGCACCGCCAGCGCCAGCCGGAGCGAGGGCGTCACCAGCCAGGCGATGGCGTCGGGGTCGTGCTCGGCCTGGGCCACGAGGTCAGCGGCCACGTGCTCGGCTTCGGCGCCGTCGTCCGCGATCACCAGGATCTCGGAGGGGCCGGCCACCATGTCGATGTCCACGCGGCCGAACACCTGGCGCTTGGCCTCGGCCACGAAGCGGTTGCCGGGCCCCACGATCTTGTCCACGCGCGGCACCGTCTCCGTGCCGAAGGCGAGCGCCGCCACCGCCTGCGCCCCCCCGATCTTCAGCACCTCGTGCACCCCGGCCACGTGCGCGGCCGCCAGCACCACCGGCAGCATCTCCCCGCGCGGCGCGGGCGAGACCATCACGATGCGCTCCACCCCCGCCACCGCCGCGGGGATGGCGTTCATGAGCACGGACGAGGGATACGCCGCCCGCCCGCCGGGGACGTAGAGCCCCGCGCTGCGCAGCGGCCGCACCATCTGCCCCAGGATGGTGCCGTC
>DASUNK010000220.1:0-3723 GCA_036277195.1 Longimicrobiaceae bacterium
GCTGCTTGCGACGTGTACCGCGGGCCGGCAGGTCGATAAGGATGGGTCACCGTGGCTTAATATGATCGGCCTTATCTTTTCAGTCAAGAAAATCTCAACTGCTACACGAAGTGTCACAAGTGTGCGAAAACCACGTGTTTATCTTACGCAAGTCTTACTACATTTGTCTACCTTCCCAACTCCGCGCCCGCCACCGAGTTGATGATCGTCCGGAAGCGAGAGTGTTTTTCTAGTCTTCAAACATGCGTTGATGAAGCCAGTAACGACGCGTTAGGAGCGGCATGCCTGCGGGCCGGCGGCCACGATGGTAAGTTCATCGCCCGAAACGCAGGCTCCTTCCATCCTCCCCTACCCGGCCTTCCCCATGATCGAGCGCGACCTGAGCGACGACGGCATCCTCACCCTGCGCCTGGCCCACGGCAAGGCGAGCGCGATGGACGTGGAGCTGCTGGAGGCGCTCGGGCGCGAGCTCGACGCGGCCGCGGAGGCGCGCGCCGTGGTCCTCACCGGCACGGGCTCCATCTTCTCCGCCGGGGTGGACCTCTTCCGCCTCACCGGCGGCGGGGCGGAGTACGTGCACCGCTTCGTGCCGCTGCTGGCGACGTTCGTCCGCCAGCTCTTCGTGCTTCCGCGGCCGCTGGTGGTGGCCGCCAACGGGCACGCCATCGCGGGCGGCGGGGTGATGCTGGCGGCGGGGGACTACCGGCTGATGGCGGAGGGGAGCGGCCGCGTCGGGGTGCCGGAGCTGCTGGTGGGGGTGCCCTTCCCGGCGGCGGCGCTGGAGGCGGTGCGCTTCGCGGTGCCGGCGGACCGGGTGCAGGCGCTGGTCTACACCGGGCGCACCCTCACCCCGCGCGAGGCGCTGGCGGAGCGGCTGGTGGACGAGGTGGTGGAGCCGGAGGCGCTCCTCGCCCGGGCGCGCGAGGTGGCGGCGCAGCTGGCGGCGCTCCCGGCGGAGGCGTTCCGCCTGGCGAAGCGGCACCTGCGCGCCGCCTCCGTGGCGCAGCTGGACCGGCTGGCGGCGGAGCACGACGCGGAGGTGCTCGCGCTGTGGGCGGCGCCGGAGACGCACGCCCGCATCCGCGACTACCTGGCGCGCACGGTCCGCTCCGGCGTGCGCGGCTAACGGACGCCGGTCAGCGCCTCGGTGGCGGCCACCAGCGCGTCGGCGGCGGCCAGGAAGCGCTGCGCCAGGTCGCCGACCTCCTCCTCGGCCAGCCCGCGGTTGCCGGCGCGCACCGCCTCGTTGATCCCGGGGAAGACCATGGTGGAGTAGCCGTTGTCCTCGTCCGAGGCGTAGATCAGGTTGCGCCACCAGGGGCGGGTGGCCAGCCCCTTCGGCCGGACGAGCGCGCGCTCCACCCGCAGCAGCGCCTGGTTGGCCTGGTCCAGACGGCGGCGGTCGGCGGCGCCGGAGGCCAGCGCCTGGTCGCGGGCGCGGGCGAAGGCCGTGGCGGCGCGCTCGAAGCGGTCCAGCGCGCCTCGCAGCGGCGCCGGCGACACCTCCCACCCGCGGGCCACGGTGCGCGCCTCCAGGTCCGGCAGGTAGCCGCGCAGGGTGCGCGCGAACTCCACGTAGTCGTAGGGGAGCACCTCGGCGTTGGCCAGGCGCAGCAGGAGCGCGGCGCCCAGCTGCGCGGCGGCCGCGTGCCGCTTGTGGCCGGGGTCGCCGAAGCGCGACATCCAGGCGTGGGTGTCGTACTGCGAGTGGTACACGCCCCACGCCCCGCCGAAGCCCCAGTCCAGGTGGGGGATCCCCAGGTGGTTGTAGAAGCCGGCGAAGTCGGAGCCGCCGCCGGGGTCGCCCAGCTCGGGCTCCATGGAGTCCGCCACGGCCGCGCGGCGGCGCCACACCTCGTAGACGCTCCCGCCGCCGTCGGGATGGGGGACGGAGCGGGCCACGTCGCGCAGGAGGGCGCGCAGCGAGGGCGAGCCGCTCCCGCCGAAGTCGGGGCCGTTGGCGGCGACGTCCTGGTTGAGGTACGCCACCCCGCCGCGCCAGAGCCGCGCCGAATCGTCCTCCACGTACTCGCTGGAGCCGATGAGCCCCCACTCCTCCGCGTCCCAGGTGGCGAAGACCAGGGTGCGGCGGGGACGGTTGCCGGCGCGGGCCTGCTCGGCCAGCACGCGGGCGGCCTCCAGCACGCTCACGGTGCCGCTCACGTCGTCGGCGGCGCCGGGGCCCCAGGCGTCGCGGTGGGCGCCGATCACCACCCACTGGTCGGGGAGGTCGGTGCCGCGCAGGAAGCCGTAGGTGTTCCAGATCTCCTTGTAGCCGCTCTGCGCGGCGTCGGTGCGCACCTGCACCCGCGCGGTCACGGGACCGGGGCCCACGTGGTAGCGGAAGGGGAGGCCGCCCTGCCACCCCTGGGGGATGGCGGTGCCGCGCACCCCCCGCAGCAGCTCGGCGGCGTTGGCGTAGGAGATGGGGACCACGGGGATCTTCGGCACCTGCCACTTGTCGCGGGCCTCGCGGCGCGCGCCGCGGGTGCTCGGCCAGCCGGGGGTGCTGGGATCGCCGGCGCCGTTGAAGACGCTCCCGCGCTGGATGCCGTGCTCCGGGCGCATCGGCCCCTCGGGGTACACGTCCCCCACCTGGTAGCCGTCGTTGGCGGGGTCGCTGTAGATGAGGAGCGCGGCGGCGCCGTGCCGTTCGGCCTCGCGCGCCTTGATGCCGCGGAAGCTGCGCCCGTAGCGGGCGACGACCACCTTCCCCCGCACCGAGACGCCGAGCGAGTCGAGCCGGGCGTAGTCCTCGATCAGCCCGTAGTTGACGTAGACCACCTCGCCGGTGGTGTCGCCCTCGGCGGAGTAGCCGTTGGCGGCCGGGTACTGGGGGAGGGCCGAGGCCGGGTCGCCGGGGACCGGCGGCTCGCGCAGGTCCAGCTCCTTCGCGTCGGGCGCGGTGCGCCACACGCGCGACGAGGTGGCGTGCGGGAGCCAGACGGTGTAGCTGCGCACCTCGGTCTCCAGCCCCAGGGCGCGCATCTGCTCGACCACGTAGTCGCGGCTGCGGGCCTGGGCCTCGGTGCCCGCCACGTGCGGCTCGGCCGAGAGGGCGCGCGCGTGCTCGGCGGCGCGCGCGGCCGAGGCGCGGCGGACGGCGTCGGCCTCGGCGGCGCGCTCGCGCTGGGCGGCGGCGGGGGAGTAGCCCGGCATGGACTGCTGGGCGTGGAGCGGGAAGGCCGGCGCCAGCAGCAGCGCCAGCGCGGGCAGGCGGCGACGAAGCAAGGAGACCTCTCCGGGAGTCGGGGCTGCGCGAGGGGGTGCGCGGGAAGGATAGTGCGGCGCCGCCGCGGGCGCGAGGGCGGCGGTCAGGCGGCGGGCTGGGGCTCCTCGCGCGGGCGGCGGCGGGTGAGCCAGGACATGAAGAACGAGGCCATCACCTGCAGGCCGAACACCGCCGCCAGGATGATGAAGGGGTCTTCGTCACTCCCCACCAGCCGCACCGCTCCCAGCGTGGCGAGCACGGAGCCGATCACCCCGAAGGCGTAGCGCCCGCGGCGCCCGGTGATGCGGTGGATGGCCATCGGGGTGAAGAGCACCGTGGCCGCCGTTCCCAGGAGCACCCGGTTCTGTTCGCCGTCGATCACGCCGCTCACCGCCACTCCCCAGGCGCCCACGAAGAGCGCCATCACCACCACCGTGACCGTGAATTCCCACAGGCCGCGCAGGAAGCGGCGCACCACCCCCGGCCGCCGGGGCGCCGTGGGCTGCGCGACC
>DASUNK010000221.1:0-7018 GCA_036277195.1 Longimicrobiaceae bacterium
GATGCGGCGCACGGTCTCGGCGTCGAGGGTGAACTCGGGGAGGGCGGTGGCGGCGCGCAGGGCGGCGTTGCGGGCGCGGCGCTGCTCCAGCCGGTCGAGCTGCCAGAAGCCCAGCCGCACGAACACCCCGGCCAGCAGCAGCACGCAGACCCCTGCGACGACGGCGCGGGTGGAGAGCTTCATCGAGACCAATCTACAGCCCGAATGGCAAAGGCGCCGGGCCCGTGGGCCCGGCGCCTCCCTGTCGCGGCGAACGGCCGACTCAGGCGCGCAGGTGCGAGCCGTCGTAGTCGTCCGCCAGCGGCTCGCCGTCGTACGCGCCCGGGAGCCCATCGCCCGCCGCCACCTCGACGATCTCCAGCCGCGCCCCGCCGTCGTCGCCGCCGCGGTGGCGCAGCGAGTGGTAGGCGTTGCTCACCGCGTCCGCCAGCCCGCCCAGCAGCGAGTCACGCACGGTGTGCACGGCACCGCGCAGCACGCCCATGCCGTGCTCGCCGTCGTCTCCGCCCTCGGCCAGCATCAGCCGCTCGCGCATCACCCGCAGCTCCTCTTCCTGCGCGTTGCAGGTCTTCATCAGCCGGCGGGCGCGCTGCTCCCAGTCGGCGCCCCCCTCCAGCTCCATCCGCTCGCGGCGGCGGCGCTTCCCGCGCTCCCGGCCGCCGTCGTCCTCGTCGCGGTCACGGCCGCCGTCGCCGCCGCCGGTGAGGTACCCCAGCACCAGCCCCCCGGCGAACACCAGCGCCGCGGCGGGGAGCGGCCGCTCGCGCACCGGCGCCAGCACGTCGAGCTTGTCCTGGATCTGCTCCTTCTTGCGCAGGAGCGCGCTCTCCAGCTGGTCGATGGTCGACGACATGCGGGCGCGCGTCTGCTCGATCTCGGCGCGCGCCGTGTCGGGGTCGTCGATGGCGGCGATTTGCCCCGGCTCGCCGGCCGAGGCGTGCGCGGGGAGGAGGTGCTCGGGGTCGCGGATGACGCCGCCCTCGTCGGTCACTCGGATCTCAGCCATGGGTCTCCCTCCCTAGCGCAGCAGGCGGCCGATGATGAAGCCCGCGACGCCCGCCACCAGCAGCGTCTGCAGGGGTTTCTCGCGCACCCGGTCCTCGAAGCCCTCGCGCGCCTCCGTCGCGCCGCGGCCCGCGCTCGACAGCCCGCTGGCGATGCCGCCGCGCACGCGCCCCACGGCGTCGCCGACGGTGTTGGCCGCCCCCACCACCCGTTCCTCGCCGCCGTCGAGGAGTCCGGCGACGCGGTTGGCCACCGCCCGCGCACCGCCGCTCACCCCGCCGCCCACCGTCCCCGCCAGCTCGCTCACCTTCTCCTTCACCTGCCCGGCCACCTCGCCCACGCGCTCCTTGGCCTGGTGCATCACGCCCTGCCCGGTGGCGGCGCGCTCGCGCGCCCGGTCCAGCGCGTCCACGGCCGGGTCCTCGCCGGCGCCCACCCCCATGCGCTGCAGCACGTCGGCCACCCAGGCGTAGTGCCGCTCCTCGTCGAGCGCGGCCTGGTCGATCATGCGCTTGGCGTTGTGGGGCCAGAGGTTGGCCTTGGAGGCGTAGGAGTCGTACTTGGTGCGCACCTGCAGCTCGTTGGTGCGGAAGGCCATCAGCAGCCCCTTGTCGCCGGCCAGCCCGCCGAGCCCCTGGAGCGCCTGCTTGAAGGGCCCGGTGGCGTGCGGGTGGTTCTTCGGCGTGCCGCCCAGCTCGGCGATGAGCAGGTTCAGCTCGTGGATGTGCCGCTCGTGGTCGCGGCGGAACCCGGCGATCTGGCTCGCGTGGTCGCGGTCCTCCAGCTTCTCGATGGCGACGTCGTACGCGCCCAGGGCGTCGTGGTCGAGCTGGAGCAGGTCGTTGAGCCCGTCCAGGATCTCCGTCAGTGCCGGGGCGTGCCCCTCCAACCGCGTGGCGTCGATGTCCACGGTCCCTCCTTTGGCTGCTCGTGTTCCCGTGAGGCGTCTTCCCGACCGTCCGCGCCGCGCCCGGTCCGGCACGGGTACCGGGGCGCGGGAGGACCCGCTGCGGATGCACTATCCATTCCAGCGGCGGGGGATTTCCGGACCACACGCCGCGAGGCAACGCTCTTGCAGGACGAGGGCTCACCGCGCCGCCGGCAGGGTACGCAACTGCGGGCGCGGCATTCGCTTGCGCGATTTCGGGCCACCGGGGGAAGGGAGATGGGAGCCATGAAGCCGAGAACGACCCGCCGCATGGCGGCGGCGCTGGCGCTGGCGGCGCTGCTGCCGGGGTGCGCCACCCTGCAGAACGTGCTGCAGCCCCCCACTTTCCGGGTGGACTCCGGGCAGCAGGCGCAGCTGCGGCTGCTGCCGCCCGCCCCGGGGCGCCCGGCCGGCGGCGCGGCGGTGCGGCTCTACGCGCGGGTGGGGAACCCCAACGCCTTCGGGCTGACGCTCTCCGCGCTGGCGGGGGCGCTGCAGCTGGAGGGGCGCAACGCGGCGCGGGTGGACTTCCCGCTCGGCGTGCCGCTGGCGGCGGGACAGGAGACGGTGGTGCCGCTGGACATCAGCGTGAACTTCAACGACATCCCCGGGCTGGCGGACCTCATCTCCCGGGCGCTGACGGGGCGGCCGGTGAGCTACCGGCTGCACGGCACCGTGGGGGTGGATGCCGGGCTGCTCGGCCAGCCGACCTTCGGCCCGATGACGCTGCTGGAGGGCGACCTGCGGGTGTCGCGCTAGCGAATGCGTGGAGACAACAGGAGCCGGCGCCGCGGATCCCGGCGGCGCCGGCTCGGGAGCGGCTACAGGCCGGCCTTGTAGAGCAGGTAGTTGGGGGTGCTGTTGATCGAGCCCTTGATGACCGCGTCCACCGTCGCGTTGCTCCTCAGCCAGCCGTGGATGACGTTGGTGGTCACATTGGGGTTCGTCGCCTTGTAGAGCGCTGCCACGCCGGCCACGTGCGGTGCCGCCATGGAGGTGCCGTCCAGCGCCCTCACCGTTCCGTCGTTCCAGGTTGAGACGACGGCGGTACCGGGGGCGTAGATGTCCACGCAGGGTCCCCAGTTCGAGAAGCCATACCGTTCGTCATTGGTCTTGACCCCGGCCACCGCGTATGCGTTCCTCGCACGGGCGGGAGAGACGGTGCAGGCATCCGTGGACTGGTTCCCCGCTGCCACCGCCACGAACACGCGCTGGTCCGCCAGCCTGTTGACCGCGCTGTCCAGGGCCGCGGACGCCGGCGCTCCGAGCGAGAGATTGGCCACCGCGGGTGGTTTGTGGTTCGCCGTGACCCAGTCGACTCCCGCGATCACGCCGGAGATGAGCCCTTTAGGGATACTGTCGCAGTTCAGGACTCGCACGCCCAAGAGACGGACCTTCTTGGCCACCCCGTACGTCCTGGCGCCGATGCTCCCGGCCACATGGGTCCCGTGTCCGCTGCAGTCGCCGCCCGGGTTGGACCCGCCGATGGCGTCGAATCCCGTATTCACCGCGCGCCCCTCGAACTCCGGGTGCTGCGTGTAGATCCCGGAGTCGATCACGTAGACGTTCACGTCGCTGGCCGTGGAGGTGTAGGTGTAGGTGCCGTTCCGGGGAAGCGCCCGCTGGTCGATCCGGTCAAGTGCCTCGGGTGCGCCCGTCTGGATCGTGGTCGCCCTGACCACCTGGTCCGGCTCGATCCAGCTGACGTGGGGGTTGTGCCGCAGCCCGTTGAGCTGCCCCGCGTTGAGGGTGGCGGCGAAGCCGTTCAGCGCCGCCTGGTACACGAAGCGCGGGTTCGCGCCCACGGCCGCCGCGAGGGCGCGCGGGTTGGCCCCCGGCTTCAGCACGACGATGTACGAATCCTTCGCGCGGGCTTCCGCCGACGCCGCCGCGCCCGTCGCAGTGCGGGGCGCGGTAGGCTCGAGGGCGCTCCGGTCGGAGCACGCCGCCAGCAGCGCCATCGCCAGCAGGACCAGAACTGCGTACCGCATGGGAACCTCCATGTGTGGTGGGACCGGGAGGGGGCACCATCGACGTTCAACCCAGCTTGGTGGAGAGGGAGGCGTACGCCTGAAGAGGGACAGAGCGGCGATGGTGCCATAAAATAGTGGTACTAATATAGCGCTACTTATGAGCCAAAAGTCAATAGAGCCAATTTCGTGGGCTTAACGCGAGCAGGTGATGCGGATATTGGTGTCAGATTTTATGGCTTTAAAGGACATTCAACCGGGAATGATCCGAGGCGGCCGGACTAGGAGACCGGCCGCCTCGTTCAACCGCTCCTGCGCGGCGGGCGGGCTAGGCGGAGAGCGCCTCGGCCTTCCGCTCCACCGGGACGGCCGCCTTCAGCAGCCGCAGCAGGTCGCCCTCCGGGCGCTCCTCCCAGTCGGCGGGGAGCGGATAGAAGCGGCGCTTCTCGCGGTCGCACTCGAAGCAGAGCCACCCCTCCATCATGTCCTCGGGGAGATGGCGCCCGGCGGCGGCGCCGGTCCGGGTGTGCATCCCCGGCACCACGCTCCAGGCGCGCCACTCCACCCCGTCCGGCGTCGTGAAGATTCGCATTCTCGAACACCTGCGGCAGAAGAACTCGAGCGCGGACGCGGGCGAAGCGGCCGAAAGCCCGGTGCAAACGCCCGTTCCGCGTTCCTGCGTCCGGCGCGCAACGCAAGATCGGCGCCGGCCGAAACGGAAGCGGCGGGCCCCCGCGCCCGGCGGGGCCCGCCGCTGCGTCGCGGCGCTGGGGACCGCCCGCGGCGGCCCGTCAGTGGTCGGAGTCGCGGCAGGCGCCGGCCAGGATCCCCACCGCCCGGCAGCACTTGTGGCAGTAGAGGGCCGCCGCGTACTCGCCCTCCGGGTCGGTCACCGAGGCGAAGCCGTTCGGGTCGATCTCCGGCTCGATGAAGGCGAGGACCTCGATGGTGTCCGGCCCGCACAGGGGGCAGGGCACGTTCGAGGGGTCCTTGCGATACGCCATCAGCAGCTCCAGGGCCTCGGCGTCGGTGAACGGGCCTCTCGGCTGCGGCAGCCCTTCGGCGATCTCACGAGCGATCCGGTTCATCGTTCCTCCCCCTGTGCGTCTGGATGGTCCCCAGCCCCCCCGGCCGCCTTCGGTCACTCGTCGGAGCTCGCCATGATTAGCAACCGCCGTGCCATGGATCAGTAAGGCGTTGGGGGTACGTCACTTGCGCTTCCATTTTCCGAAAAAAGGAAAGACCCGGCCCGGGGGGCCGGATCTTCCCGGGTGCAGGACAATGCAAGGCGCGGGCCGGGCTCGGGCGCCGGCGCCCGGGCGCGATTGCGCCGGAACCACGCCTACCGCCCCGGCGCGGGGTTGGTGGCGGGGAGCGGGGGCGAGTCGGGGCGGAGGGTCCGCTCGAACAGCTCCAGGATACGGCGGTACTCGTCGGCCCAGCTCTCGGGACGGGTGAAGGCGTGGTCCTCCACCGGGTAGACCGCCATCTCCCAGTTGGTCTTCCCCAGCTCGATGAGCCGCTGCGCCAGCCGCACCACGTCCTGGAAGTGCACGTTGACGTCCACCATGCCGTGGGCGATCAGCAGGTCGCCGCGCAGCCCCTCGGCGTAGTAGATCGGCGAGGAGCGGCGGTAGGCCAGCGTGTCGTCGTGCGGGAGGTTGAGGATGCGCGCCGTGTACGGGTGGTTGTAGTGGGCCCAGTCCGTCACCGAGCGCAGCGCCGCGCCCGCGCGGAACACCTCGGGCTCGGTGAACATCGCCATCAGGGTGATGAACCCGCCGTACGAGCCGCCGTAGATCCCGATCCGCTTCGGGTCCACCCGCTCGGTGGCCACCAGCCAGCGGGCGGCGTCCACGTGGTCGGTCAGGTCCTTCCCCCCCATGTGGCGGTAGATGCCGGTGCGCCAGGCGGCACCGTAGCCGGCCGAGCCGCGGTAGTCCACGTCCAGCACGGTGTAGCCGCGCGAGGCCAGCAGGTGGTGGAAGAGGTACTCGCGGTAGTAGGTGCTCCAGCCGCGGTGCGCGTTCTGGAGGTAGCCCGCGCCGTGCACGAAGAGCACCGCCCCGCCGTGGGGCTGCGCGCCCAGGTCGCGCGGGCGGTAGATGCGCGCGTGCACCCGCGCCCCGTCGCGCGCGGTGAAGGTGACCACCTCCGGGCGCACCCACGGCCCCCGGCGGAACTCGGCGGTGGTGGACTCGGTCACCCGCCGCGCCGGGGCGCCCGGAGCGTTGGGCATCAGGTAGAGCTCGGGCGGGGTGTTCCCCGTGGCGTGCAGCAGGGCGATCCACCGCCCGTCCGGCGACACGTCGCCCGTGGTCCACCCGTCCAGCGCGGTGAGGCGGGTGCGCGCGCCGCCGCCGGCCGGGAGCGCGTAGAGGTTGCGCTCGCCCGGGTGGGTCTCGCTGGTGGCCAGGTAGAAGGTGCCCCGGTCGGGCGAGAGCTCCACGTCCGTCACCTCCCACTGGCCCGCGGTCAGCGCCGTGGTCCGCCCGGCCGCGGCGGTGTAGAGGTGGGCGTAGCCGCTCCGCTCGGAGACGAACCAGACGCGGCCGTCGTCCAGCCACCCCGCGGCGCCGAAGGCGGGGCCGGCCACCCACGCCTCGTCGCGCAGGTGGTCCACCACCCTGGCCCTCCCGTCCGTGCCCACCTCGTAGAGCCAGCGGTCGGTGAAGTCGTCGGAGATGCCCATCACCAGCGCGCGGTCCGCCCGCGGCGCCCAGCCGAGCACCACGAGCGCCTGCCTGCGGTCCTTCGGCTCGGGCTCGACCCAGGCGACGCGCGCGGTGGCCAGCTCCAGCACCCCCACGCGGCGCGCCTCCTGGGCGTCGCCCACCTTGGTGCGCACGGTGAGGGGCTCGGTGTAGCCGCTCTCGGTGACAAAGCTGGGGACCAGCGTCTGCTTCTCGCCCTGCGGCCGGGTGGTGACGGTCAGCAGCAGGTGCCGCCCCGAGGGCGAGACCTGCGCGGTGCCCAGCGCGGCGTTGCGCCCGAGGTAGAGCGGGCGGACGCGAGTGCGCAGCGAGTCCTGCCGCTCGCGGTGCTCGCGCTCGGCCACCCGGTCGCGCACCACGCCGAAGAGCCGGCGCTGCTCCTCTTCCAGGAAGCGGCGGTG
>DASUNK010000222.1:0-2881 GCA_036277195.1 Longimicrobiaceae bacterium
GCCAGGGCACCGGCGACCCGGGGCGGGTCCTTCGCTACGCCGAGGACGCGGCCTTCCTCGACTGGTGCGCGCTGACGCCGGACGACGGGACGGTGTGCCCCGACCAGTTGGCCCGGCTGGTGGACGGCGCGGACGAGGACGGCCGCTTCGTGACTCTCCCCGCGCTGGAGTGGGCCGGCGTCGGTGGACGCGGCGTGGTGCTGGCGCGCGAGTGGGGGACGCTGCTGCACCCCTTCCTCCCCGCGGGCGGCGACCCGCGCACCTGCACCCCGCGGCGGCTGCACGGCGAGCTCGCCGACCGGCGCGAGCGGGCCGGCACGCCGGACGCGGATTTCCTGCTGGTCCCACACGGCGCAGCGGCGGCCGAACAGGCAGACCATGCCTCGCTGTCGCAGGTCTACGCGCGGCGGGAGGACGATTGCGAGGGTCCGCTGGCGGGTTACGTCCGGGCATTGATGCAGGGCGCCATCCTCGGCGTCGCGGCCGGAGGCGACAGCCACTCCGCCCGTCCGGGGAGCCACGGCTACGGCGCGCTGACGGCCGTGCTGGCCGCGGAGCACACGCGCGACGGGGTATTCGACGCGCTGCGGGCGCGGCACACCTACGCCACCACCGGCCACCGGCTACTGATGGAGTTGCGTGCGGACGGCGCCATCATGGGCGACGTGGTAGAGGATACGCTGATTCCCGAGCTAATCTGGCGCGTGGCCTCGCCGCAGCCGATCACGCGCGTGCGGCTGGTGCGGGTGCGCGCCGGCCGCGCGGAGGACGTGGTGGACGAGTCGTACCCGGAGGGGAGCCGTCGGCGCGAGGTAACGGGAACGTTCCGTGACGAGGAGTTCAGCGCGGAGGCGTGGGATTTCGCCAGCTATTTCCTGGTGGCGCACCACGAGGGCGAGGGACGCGGCTGGACCAGCCCGATCTTCTTCCGGCGCCGGTAGGGGCGCGATTCATCGCGATTCATCGCGCCCGTGCCGCCGCCGCCTCGCCCTCTCCCAGGTAGTAGCGCCGCTCCGGGCGCAGCGCACCGTCCAGCTCATAGACCAGCGGGAAGCCGGTGGGGATCTCCAGCCCCGCCACCTCCTCCTCCGACATCCCATCGAGGTGCATCACCAGCGCGCGCAGCGAGTTGCCGTGCGCGGAAACGATCACCCGCTTCCCCGCCGCGACCGCCGGGCGCACCTCGGACTCCCAGTACGGCAGCACCCTCGCCACCGTGTCCGCCAGGCTCTCCGCGCGGGGAAGCCGGTCGGCGGGGACGTCGCGGTAGCGCGGGTCGTCGCCGGGAAAGCGGCGGTCGTCCGGCGGCAGCTCCGGCGGGCGGGTGGCGTAGCTGCGACGCCAGCGGTGCACCTGCTCCTCGCCGAAGCGCGCCACGGACTCGGCCTTGTTCTTCCCCTGCAGGTCGCCGTAGTGGCGCTCGTTGAGCCGCCAGTCGGCACGCTGCGGAATCCACATCCGGTCCAGCTCGTCGAGCGCGATCCAGAGCGTACGGATGGCGCGCTTGAGCACCGAGGTGAAAGCCAGGTCCGGCTCGAAGCCGCCCTCCGCCAGCAGGCGCCCCGCGCGCCGGGCCTCCTCCACCCCCAGCGGCGTGAGGTCCACGTCGGTCCACCCGGTGAAGCGGTTCTCGGCGTTCCAGGTGCTCTGGCCGTGGCGGAGGAGGACGAGTCGGTGCATGAGGGGCGGCGGCTCCCGGAGGGTATGTGGATTTCGGGAGCGGCCAACTTGCGATGCCGCGGGAGGCGGCGCCAGGCGGCGGCATCCTCCGGGCGCGATGAATCGACGATGAATCGCGCCCCTACGCGTCTTTCGATGCCGCCAAGGCAGCGGGCGACGCATGCGTCGCCCCTACGGGCGGTTGAAGCCTCGCGCGGTTTGCGAGGCTTTCCGTCGTCGTAGACGCGGGTTTACCCGCGCCAATTTCCGCCATCGTTTGCACCGTTCGGATGCGCGCGTAGATTCGGCTTCCCGGCCCGCTTCCCATCCCCCCGAACGCGCCGCCTCCGCCATGGACTCCGAGTCCGACTCGCCCCCTCCCGCGCCCCCGCCTTTCACCGAGATCGCAGGCGGGCGCTTCGCCGACCTCCTCTCCCGCTGGAGCGAGGAGGAGTTCCTGGCCCACGACTTCTTCCGCGCCGGCGCCGCGCCGCCGGAAGGCGTCGCGCCCGAGGACCTCCCCGTGCTGCGCGTCTACCACCGCCTGCTGCGCGCGTACCCGGACCCCGCCGTGGCCGACGCGCTCTACGCGCTGGGCTTCCACTCGGCCCACCAGGTGGCGGCGGTGCCGGAGCACCGCTTCGTGCGCGAGCA
The DNA here is from genome assembly GCA_036277195.1 of Longimicrobiaceae bacterium. Lineage (GTDB taxonomy): Bacteria > Gemmatimonadota > Gemmatimonadetes > Longimicrobiales > Longimicrobiaceae > Longimicrobium. The sequence goes on from DASUNK010000222.1 coordinate 2,314, forward strand.
CGCGGAGGCGCTGGGCGGCCCCGAGAAGGCGCGCGACGTCCACCGCGGGGCGCGCGGCGCGCGGGCACGGGCACGGCTGGTGGGCGCGGCCGTGCGCGACCTGGCCGGCTCGGCGCACTTCAAGGCCACCCGCTTCTACAACGGCTCCACCGAGACGGTCAGCTACTACACCGACGTCCCCAGCTACCAGGACTTCTTCGGCGGCACCTACTACTACACCTGCCCGGAATGCGCCTCGGTGCTCGGCCCGGCCGCGTACTTCCTGGACCTGATGCGCATCGCCGACTTCTACGTCGGCGAGCCGAACGCGGGCACCGTCCCCGCCGGGTGGGGCCTGGAGGAGCGGCGCCCCGACCTCTTCGACTCACTCCTGCTCGACTGCGAGAACTCCACCGCCACGCAGCCCATCCTCGTCATCGTCAACGAGATCCTCGAGGCGCACTTGGAGAAGGCGCTGCAGGTGGACGACCTCTGGCGCGACGTGTTCCCCATCGCCCGCTATCCCTTCAACCAGCCCTTCGCGCAGCCGCTGGCGCAGCTCCGCGCCATGCTGCCGCAGCTGCGCACC
>DASUNK010000223.1:0-7989 GCA_036277195.1 Longimicrobiaceae bacterium
CGTCCGCCCCGGCGCCGCCGGCGCGGGGGGTGGCGTCGCCCTCGAAGCCCGCCCCCGCGGTGGCGCCGCCGCTGAAGCCGGCGTCCGCCCCGGGGCCGGCGTCCGCGCCCGCCGCCTGCTGGGCCGCGTAGATCTGCGCCCCCGCCGCGGTGAAGGCCTGCTGCAGCGCCTCGGTGGCGGCGCGCACCTCGCCCATGTCGTCCTGCTTGAGCGCCTTGCGCGCCCGCTCCACCGCCGCGTTCAGGGCGTCGCGGGTGGACTGGTCGAGCTTGTCCTCCCACTCGGCCTTGTCCTTGTCCACCCGGTAGACCAGCGAGTCGAGCTGGTTGCTGGCCTCCACCTGCTCGCGCCGCTCCTTGTCCTCCGAGGCGTGGCTCTCGGCGTCCTTCACCATCCGGTCGATCTCCGCCTCCGAGAGCCCGCTGGAGGCCTCGATGCGGATCTTCTGCTCCTTCGCGGTGGCCCGGTCCTTGGCCGAGACGTGCAGGATGCCGTTGGCGTCGATGTCGAAGGTCACCTCCACCTGCGGCACGCCGCGCGGCGCGGGCGGGATGCCGGTGAGCTGGAACTTGCCGATGGTCTTGTTGTAGAGCGCCATGTCGCGCTCGCCCTGCAGCACGTGGATCTCCACCGTGGTCTGGTTGTCCTCGGCGGTGGAGAAGACCTCGCTCCGCTTGGTGGGGATGGTGGTGTTGCGCTCGATCAGCTTGGTGAACACGCCGCCGAGCGTCTCGATCCCCAGCGAGAGCGGGGTCACGTCCAGCAGGAGCACGTCCTTCACGTCGCCCGCCAGCACGCCGCCCTGGATGGCCGCGCCCACGGCCACCACCTCGTCGGGGTTCACCCCCTTGTGCGGCTCCTTGCCGAAGAAGTTGCGCACCACCTCCTGGATCTTGGGGATGCGGGTGGAGCCGCCCACCAAGATCACCTCGTCGATCTGCCCCGGGCTGAGCTTGGCGTCGTCGAGCGCCTGCTTCATCGGGGCGATGGTGCGCTGCACCAGGTCGTCCACCAGCTGCTCGAACTTGGCGCGCGACAGGGTGAGGTTGAGGTGCTTGGGCCCCTCCTGCGTGGCGGTGATGAAGGGGAGGTTGATGTCGGTCGACAGGGTGGTCGACAGCTCCATCTTGGCCTTCTCCGCCGCCTCCTTCAGGCGCTGCAGCGCCATCGGGTCCTTGCCCAGGTCGATCCCCTGGTCCTTGCGGAACTCCTCCACCAGCCAGTCGATCACGCGCTGGTCGAAGTCGTCGCCGCCAAGGTGGGTGTCGCCGTTGGTGGCCTTCACCTCGAACTGGCGGTTCCCCTCGACGTCGTAGACCTCGAGGATGGAGATGTCGTAGGTGCCGCCGCCCAGGTCGAAGACGGCCACGTGCTCGTCCTTCTGCTTGTCGAGCCCGTACGCCAGCGCGGCCGCGGTGGGCTCGTTGATGATGCGGAGCACCTCGAGGCCGGCGATGCGGCCCGCGTCCTTGGTGGCCTGGCGCTGGGCGTCGTTGAAGTACGCCGGCACGGTGATGACGGCCTTGCTGACCGCCTGCCCCAGGTAGTCCTCGGCGGTCTGCTTCATCTTCTGCAGGATCATCGCCGAGATCTCGGGGGGCGAGTACGTCTGCCCGGAGTTGGGGATCTGCACCTGCGCCATCCCGTTGGGGCCGGCGGTGACCTTGTAGGGGACGATCTTCTCCTCGCTCTTCACCTCGGACTCCTTGCGTCCCATGAAGCGCTTGATGGAGAAGACGGTGTTCTGGGGGTTGGTGATGGCCTGGCGGCGGGCCACCTGCCCCACCAGGCGCTCGCCGTCCTTGGTGAACGCCACGACGGACGGCGTGGTGCGGCCGCCCTCGGCGTTCGGAATGACCACCGGGTCCCCGCCCTCCATGACGGCGACGACGGAGTTGGTGGTTCCGAGATCGATCCCGATGACCTTCGCCATGGGCACTCCCTTCGCGAAGCTGTGCGTGCGATAGAATCCCTCCGCCCCGGGGACCGGCCCTGGTGCGGAGGAACGGCTCGGAGACGGGGTGCAACGCATATGCCGGCTTTTCCATCTGTTTTTCTGCCATTCCGGCCGGGGGTGGCAGGGGTGGCGCGGCCGGTTTGGCGGAAGTAAATCTCCCGCCGCCCACCTCACCCCCGGAGGAGAATGGCCGCCAGCCCCGTCGAGGAGACCGCCGCCTTCCTGCGCGCCCGCTGCGCGCGGGCGCCCCGCGCCATCCTGGTGCTGGGCTCCGGGCTGGGCGCCCTGGCGGACGAGATCGAGGACGCGGTGCGCCTCCCCTTCGCGGAGATCCCCGGCTTCCCGCGGCGCGCGCAGGAACTGGTGGGGCATGCGGGGACGCTGGTGGCGGGGCGGCTGGAGGGGGTGGAGGTGGCGGCGATGCAGGGGCGCTTCCACCTCTACGAGGGATGGCGGCCGGAAGACGTGGCCCTCCCGGTGCGCGCGCTGGCGGCGCTCGGCGCCCGGGTGCTGCTGGTGACCAACGCCGCCGGCGGCATCCGCATCGGGCTGCAGCCGGGCGACCTGATGCTGATGGCGGACCACATCAACCTGATGTGGAGCAACCCCCTGGCCGGCGCCATCCTCCCCGGCGAGGAGCGCTTTCCCGACATGTCGGACCCCTACGACGCCGGCCTCCGCCGCGCGGCCGAGGAGGTCGCGCGGGAGCTGCGCATCCCCCTCACCCAGGGGGTGTACGCCGGGCTGCTCGGCCCCAGCTACGAGACCCCGGCCGAGGTGCGCATGCTCGCCCGCCTGGGCGCCGACGCGGTGGGGATGTCCACCGTCCCCGAGGTGCTGGCGGCGCGGGCGCTGGGGGTGCGCTGCCTGGGGATCTCGTGCATCACCAACCTGGCGGCGGGGCTCGGCGGCGGCCGGCTGACGCACGACGAGGTGATCGAGGTGGGCGCCCGCGCGCGCGGGCGCCTGGTGGCGCTGGTGCGCGGCGTGCTCCCCCGCGTCGCCGGCTGAAACTCCCCCGCCGGGGCGGGCGTACGCCCCGTCCGTCTTCCATTGCGGTTGTTTCTTCCAGCCGGAGCGACGGTGACATGCAAGGGATGCAGATGGAGGTGCTGATCCCCCTGCTGGGGATCTTTTTCGGCGGGCTGACGCTGCTGGTGCCGGTGGTGGGGATCACGGCCCGCATCGCGCTGAAGCCGATGATGGATGCGTTCGCGCGCTACCGCGAGGTGCGCGGCGACGTGGAGATGGTGCACCTGCTGGAGCGCCGGGTGGCGCTGATGGAGGAGCAGCTGCACAACATCGAGCGCTCGGTGGGGCAGCTGGTGGAGGACTCGGAGTTCCGCCGCCAGCTGGAGAGCGGCGAGCCGCGCCTCCAGCCGCCGGCGGCGTGACGCCTCAGGCGGGCGGGCCGGGCACCAGGTGGTTGAGCGGCCCGTGGCCGGCGCCCAGCCCCGGGGCCGCGCGCAGGGCCCGCTGCACGTAGTCGAGCGCGTCCTCCACCGCCCGGCGCAGGGGGCGGCCGTGGGCCAGCCCCGCGGCCACGCCGGCGGAGAGGGTGCAGCCGGTGCCGTGGGTGCTGCGCGTCTCGATGCGGGGGCGGCGCCACTCGTGCCACTCGCGCCCGTCGTAGAGCACGTCCACCAGCTCGTCCGCCCGCAGGTGCCCGCCCTTGAGGAGCGCCGCCCGCGCCCCCAGCTCCACCAGCGCCGCCGCGGCGCGGCGCATGGCCGCCGCGTCCTCCACCGGCTCGCCCACCAGCAGCGCCGCCTCGTCCAGGTTGGGCGTCACCAGCGCGGCCAGGGGGAGGAGCTCGCGCACGAGGGTCTGCTCGGCGTCCGCGTCGAGGAGGCGGTCGCCGCTGGTGGCCACCATCACCGGGTCCAGCACGTAGTGGGGGAGGCGGTGCTCGCGCAGCGACGCGGCCACCGCCCGCACCAGTTCGGCGGTGGCCAGCATCCCCGACTTGCAGGCGGCCGGCGGCAGGTCCTCGGCCACGGCGCGCACCTGCGCCCGCACCGTCTCCGGCGGCACCGGGTGCACGCCGGTGACCCCGAGCGTGTTCTGCACCGTGACGGCGGTGACCGCCGAGGTGCCGAAAACGCCGAAGGCGTGGAAGGTCTTGAGGTCGGCCTGGATCCCCGCGCCGCCCCCGGAGTCGGAGCCGGCGATGGTCAGCGCCACGGGCAGTGCGTTACCGGGCATCCGCGGCGGAGGTCGGGTTAGGGCTACGGCCCCGGGTGCGGGACCGGGAGGAGCATCGGCGCCGGGGGGAGCGTCCGCAGCCGCCGCAGGAACTGCGGGTACGAGGCGTTGTCGATGGCCAGCGCCGGGCCCCGCACCGGGAGCACCTCCCCGATGTGGCGCCGGGTGAAGCGCAGCCGCTCCGCCGTGGCCGGGTGGGTGGAGAACCACCCCGCGGCCTCCCCCTCCGGGTGCACCCGCTCCTCCTCGATCAGCGCCTCGAAGAGCGACACCATCCCCTTGGGGTCCACCCCGCTCTGCACCAGGTACCCCACCGCCAGCCGGTCGGCCTCGCGCTCGTCGCGGCGCGAGTTCGCCGCGAACCACAGGTCGCCCCCCACCCCGAGCGCCTCCTGGTCCAGGATCGGCTCCCGGTTCAGGATCATCTGGTAGAGGAACGAGGCCATCGAGCCCGTGCGCATGCGCCGCTGCAGGTTCTTGGCCCCGTGGCGCGCCGCCACGTGCCCGATCTCGTGCGCCAGCACCCCGGCCAGCTCCGACACGTTGCGCGTGCGCTCGATCAGCCCCCGGTTCACGTACACGTGCCCGCCCGGGAGCGCGAAGGCGTTCATCGCCTGCGTGTCGATGATGTAGAAGCGGTACGACAGCTCCGGCCGCTCGCTGTGGCGGGCGATCATCCGCCCCAGGTCGTTGACGTAGAGGTTGAGCGGGCCGTCCTGCACCAGCGGCACCTGCGCGTTGATGTGCGCGGCGATCTGGTCTCCCAGCGCCATCTCGCGCTGCTCGCTGATGCACCCGGAGAGCAGCGCCGCCCCCGCCAGCAGGGGGAGGACGCCGCGGGCCCGCGCGGCACGCGGCCGGCGGGCCCGGGGGTGCGGCTCGCCGCGCCCGCGCATCAGCGGCGGCGGTCCGTGGGCTGCGGCTGCAGCGCGGTCACCCGCTGCCGGAAGCGCTGGAACGCCTGCGAGTCGTTGGCCAGCGACGCGTTGTTGGCGCCCGGCGTGGCCTGGATGGCGGCGCGCGTGTTCTGGATGCGCTCCGTCGTCAGCGGGTGGGTGGAGAACCACTGCTCCACCGCGCTCGGCTGGCGCTGCTGCAGCCCCATCAGCTTCTCGAAGAAGGCGGGCATGCCGTTGGGGCTGATCCCCGAGCGCACCAGGTAGCCGATCGCCACGTCGTCCGCCTCGCGCTCGGTGTTGCGGCCGTAGCTGGCGAAGACGGCGCTCCCGCCCACCTGGATCCCCGCCTGCTCCAGCCCCGAGGGCGGGCGGCCCAGCAGCACCCCGTACACCACCGACAGCGCGGTGTTGGCGTTCTGGGCGCGCTGCAGCTGCTCGATGCTGTGCCGCTCGGCCACGTGGCCGATCTCGTGCGCCAGCACCCCCGCCAGCTCCGACAGGTTGGACGCCCGCTCCACCAGCCCGCGGTTCACGTAGATGTGGCCGCCGGGCACGGCGAAGGCGTTGACAACGTCGGAGTTCACCACGTAGAAGTTGTACTGGATGCCCCGCGGGTCCGCGTTGCGGGCGATGCTGCGCCCCAGCTCGTTGATGTACTGCTGCGTGGCGGCGTCGCGGATGAGCGGGAGCTGCTGGTTGATCTGCCGCGAATAGTCCGCGCCCAGCGCCACCTCCTGCGAGGTGCTGATCTGGGGGGCGCACCCGGCCGCCAGCCCCGCACCACTCAGGGCGAGCACGGCGGCGGAGCGCCGGGCGGTTCGCGTAAGTGTAAGCGCCATACTGCACTCCATGAGATGGGGGTCCCTTGCGGTCGGGGGGTGAGGTGAGCAAGACCCGGACCAGCCCGCGCCGGTGCTGACCCGCCGCGAGGAGCGGCTGCTGCGCAGCCTGCACGAGCGCCGGCACCGCGAGGCGGAGGGGCTCTTCCTGGCCGAGGGGGTGCGCGCGGTGGAGGACCTGCTGGCCTCGCCGCTGGCGGTGCGCGTGGCCGCGGCCGCGTCCTCGCTGGCGGACACCCCCCGCGGGCGCGCCCTGCGCCAGGCGGTGGAGCGCGCGGGCGTCCCCCTGCGCGAGGTGGACGAGCGGGAGCTGCGCGCCCTGGCCGGCACCGAGACGCCGCAGGGGATCGTGGCCGCGGCCGAGATCCCCCGCCACCGGCTCGACGCGCTGGCCGGCGCCCCCGCCCCCGCCGCCGTGCTGGTGCTCGACGCGGTGCAGGACCCCGGGAACCTCGGCACCCTGGCGCGCACCGCCGAGGCGCTGGGGGCCGCCGGGCTCGTCGCCCTCCCCGGCACGGTGGACCCCTGGAACCCCAAGGCGGTGCGCGCGGCCATGGGCGCCACCTTCCGCCTCCCGGTGGTGGCCGCCGGGTGGGACGAGGCGGCCCCCTGGCTGGCCGAGCACGGCTACGCGGTGGTCGCCGCGGTGGCGGGCGCCCCGCCCCTTCCGCGGCCGCCGCCGCCGCGCGCGGCGCTCGTCCTGGGGAACGAGGGGGCGGGGGTCTCGCCGGAAACGCGCGCACACGCCAAGTTGGAGGCGGGGGTCCCCCTGCGCGGGCGGGCCGAGTCGCTCAACGTGGCCGCGGCGGGGGCCATCCTCCTCCACGAGCTCCTGAACCTGAAGGCATAGCGGTGCCCGACTGGCTCCTGTGGGTCTACGCCGTGCTGGTGGGGGCGAGCGCGGGCTCGTTCCTCAACGTCTGCATCTACCGCTGGCCGGCGGGCGAGTCGGTGGTCTCGCCGCCGTCGCGCTGCCCGGCGTGCGGCGCGGCGATCCGCTGGTACGACAACGTGCCGGTGCTCGGCTGGCTCTGGCTGCGCGGGCGGTGCCGCGCCTGCCGGGCGCCGATCTCGGTGCAGTATCCCCTGATCGAGCTCACCACCGCCTCGCTCTGGCTGGCGGCGGTGCTGCGCCACGGGCTGAGCTGGCAGGCGCTGGCCTCGGCGGTCTTCTTCACCCTGCTGCTGGGGATCGCCCTCACCGACGCGCGCTGCTACATCATCCCCGACGAGTTCACCCTGGGCGGGCTGGTGATCGGGCTGGCGCTCTCGCTGGCGCCGGGGGGGATCGCGCCGCTGTGGTCGCTGCTGGGGGCGGCGCTTGGGTTCGGGCTCCTCTGGGTGGTGGCGGTGCTGGGGGAGTGGCTCTTCCGCAAGCCGGCCATGGGCGGGGGCGACATCAAGATGATGGCGATGGTGGGCGCGTTCCTGGGACCCGCGGGGGTGGTGCTGACCCTCTTCCTGGGGGCGCTGTTCGGGAGCCTGATCTTCGGGCCGATCAGCCTGAAGACGGGGAAGCTGGTGCCCTTCGGGATCTTCCTGGCGCTGGGCGCCGGCATCGCCGAGCCGTGGGGCACCGCCATCACCGACTGGTACCTCCGCACCTTCGTGGGGTAGACGACCGACCTGTCATTCGGCTTTCCGGCCTGTCCGGCCTGTCCGACCTGTCCGGCCTGTCCGGCCTGTCCGGCCTGTCATTCCGAGTGAGGCACGAACGAGGAATCTACCCGCCCCACACGAGAGCCCGCCTTGGCGCGGGGTGGCTGCAGCCGCACCCGCGCAGCGACGGTCTTCCGCAGCCTGACGAACCGCTTGTGCCTGCGGCACGGGCGACAGCCGACGCTGCCTGCCGTCGGGCCGGCCCCGCGCGCGCCTCGGCCAGATTCCTCGGGAGCGTCCAGGCTCGCGGTGCACCTGCAAGGACGGCGCAGACGCTCCACTCGGAATGACAGACTCTGTGCGCCCTCCTTCTTCCCACCACGTCGTCCTCCTCTGCTGCGCGCGGAGGCGGCTGGAGCCGGACGACCTCGCCCGGCTCCGCGCGGCCGCCGCGGCGGTGGACTGGGAGCGGCTGCACGCGCTGGCCGCG
>DASUNK010000224.1:0-5493 GCA_036277195.1 Longimicrobiaceae bacterium
GCGCGTCCGCGGCGACTCCGTGCTGCGCGCGCTCCACGGCGACCCGCGCTGGCCCCCGCTGGTGGCCGACGCCGACGCCCGGCACGCGGCGCTCGACTCCGTGCTCCGCCGCGAGCTGCTGGGCCTTGCCGAGCGCGACCAGGCCAACCGCCAGGGGATCATGGAGCTGGTGGGGCGATTCGGGCGCGGCTCGCCGCAGGTCGACTCGGCCGAGGCGGCGATGGCGGCGGCCGACGCGCCGCTCCAGGCACGGCTGCGCGAGATCGTGCGGACCCGCGGCTGGCCCGGGCGCCGCCTGGTGGGCGACGACGGCGCCCACGCCGCCTGGCTGGTGGTGCAGCACATGGACGCGGCGTACCAGCGCGAGGTGCTGCCGCTGCTGCTGGACGCCGCCGCCCGCGGCGACGCGCGCCCCGGCGACGCCGCCTACCTCGAAGACCGCGTGCGGATGGCGGACGGTCGCCCCCAGCGCTACGGCACGCAGCTGCGCCTCCCCGAGGCCGGGGGCGGCGCTCCGGTGCTGCACCCGGTCGAGGACGAGCCCTGCGTGGACCGCCGCCGCGCCGAGGCCAGGCTGGGGCCGCTGGCCGACTACCTCCGCGAGCTGGGCGTCGCCTACACCCCACCATCGGAGGCGTGCCGCTAGCGGCGGCTCCCGCGCCGGCCCCGATCCCGCATGGCCCCTTGCCGCGCTCTCGCGGCAGGGGGCACTTTGTCGCGGACGGCACTCGCAGCCACCCAGAGAGGTCCATGGTCCGGCGCACCAAGATCGTCTGCACCCTCGGGCCCGCGTCCTGGTCTCCCGAGCGTGTCGCGGCGCTCATCGACGCGGGGATGGACGTGGCCCGCATCAACTTCTCGCACGGGGAGCTGGAGCAGCACGCGCTCACCATCCGCACCGTGCGCGAGCAGGCGGCGAAGCTCCGGCGCCCCGTCGCCATCCTGGGCGACCTGCAGGGCCCCAAGATCCGCGTGGGCACGCTCCCCGAGGTGGTGGAGCTCAAGCCCGGCGACACCGTGGTCTTCGCCCCCGAGGGCGTGCACGCCCCGGGCGAGCTCCCCACCACCTTCGCCGAGCTGGCGGACGACGTGGACGTGGGCGACGTGGTGCTCCTCGCCGACGGGCTGATGGAGCTGATCGTGACCGACGTGCGCCCGCCGCGGGTGCGGATGCAGGTCATCCACGGCGGCGAGCTCTCCTCGCACAAGGGGATCAACCTCCCCACCACCCGCACCAGCATCCCCTCCCTCACCCCCAAGGACCTGCGCGACCTGGAGTTCGCCCTGGAGCACGGGGTGGACTACATCGCCCTCTCCTTCGTGCGCTCGGCCGAGGACGTGCTGGACCTGGTGCACCGCATCCCCGAGGGCGGGCCGCTGGTGGTGGTGAAGGTGGAGAAGGGGCTCGCGCTGGAGAACCTGGCCGCCATCCTCAAGGTCTCGGCCGCGGCCTTGGTGGCGCGCGGCGACCTGGGGGTGGAGCTCCCCTTCGAGAAGGTGCCGCTGGCGCAGAAGCGGATGATCCAGATGGCCAACCTGGCCAGCCGCCCGGTGATCACCGCCACGCAGATGCTGGAGTCGATGATCGAGAACCCGCGCCCCACGCGCGCGGAGGCCTCGGACGTGGCCAACGCCATCATCGACGGCACCGACGCGGTGATGCTCTCGGCCGAGACGGCCACGGGGAAGTTCCCGGTGGCGGCGGTGCAGTCCATGGTGCGCATCGCCAAGGAGATCGAGGAGTCGCACATCCTGGAGATGGGGCCGCACTACGACCTGCCGGTGGAGCTCTCGGGCGAGGAGGGGACGCCCACGGCGCGGGCCATCGCCGGGGCCACGGTGGAGGCGGTGCGGCGGCTGCGGGCGCCGCTGATCCTCACCTTCACCAGCAGCGGCTCCACGGCGCGGGTGGTGTCGTCGTTCCGCCCGCCGGTGCCGGTGCTGGCGCTCACCGACTCGGAGCGCACCTACAACCAGCTCGCGCTGGTGTGGGGGGTGATCCCGGTGCTCTGCTCGGACCAGGCCAGCTTCGACGAGGTGATGCAGTGCGGACGCGAGGAGGCGGTGAAGCGCGGGCTGGCACGCAAGGGGGAGCGGGTGGTGGTGACCGCCGGCGCGCCGATGCACGTGCCGGGGACGACCAACCTGCTGCAGGTGGAAGTGGTTTAAAGAACGGCAGTCCTAAGTCCCAAGTCCTGAGTCCTGAGGGTGCAGACCCGAGGCTGGCTCGCGACCGACCTGAACTTAGGACTTAGGACTCAGGACTCAGGACTTTCGTGAAGTTGACCTTCCTCGGCACGGGGACGTCGTTCGGGGTGCCGGTGATCGGCTGCCGGTGCGCCACCTGCACCTCGGCGGACCCGCGCGACCGGCGCTCGCGCCACGGGGCGCTGCTGGAGGAGGACGGGCGCCGCCTGCTGGTCGACACGCCGCCCGAGCTGCGGCTGCAGCTGGTCGCCGCCGGCGTGGGCGACGTGGACGCGGTGTGGTACACGCACTGCCACGCGGACCACGTGCACGGGGTGGACGACCTGCGCGTCTTCTCCGAGCGGCGCGCCGGGGCGCTCCCCGTCTACGCCGCCGAGCGCGACGCGGCGGTGCTGGCGGAGCGCTTCGCCTACGTCTTCGACGCCGGCATCCGCCCCCTGGAGGGCACCTCCAAGCCCGAGGCGGAGCTGCGCCCCTACCGCGCCTACGAGCCGGTGGAGGCGGCCGGGTTCCGGATGACCCCGCTCCCGGTGCCGCACGGGTACGTGCAGGTGCACGGCTTCCGCGTGGGCGCGCTCGGCTACGTCACCGACGCCAAGTCGCTCCCGCCGCGCACCGAGGAGGCGCTGCGGGGCGTGCGCGTGCTGGTGCTCAACGCGCTCTGGTACGGCCGGCCGCACCCCACCCACTTCAGCGTGGAGGAGGCGTGCGCCGCGGCGGCGCGCATCGGCGCGGCGGAGACCTACCTCACCCACCTGAGCCACCGGGTGAGCCAGGCCGAGCTGGAGCGCCGGCTCCCCGCCGGGGTGTACGCCGCCTACGACGGGCTGGAGGTGGAGGTGTAGGGCGGGATCAACGCGCAACCCACAGGGAGCGGCGATGGCGGACCCGATCGTCCTGGACTACAACAACATGCTGGCCCCCCGCCTGGGCGGGGACCGCGGCATCGACCCGGCGCGGCTCGACGCCCTGGCCGGGCGCTTCGCCGAGGCCCACGCCGACGCCGTGCGCCGCCGCCAGACCGGCGAGCTCGGCTTCTACGCCCTCACCGACGCGGGCGACACGGTGGACGAGATCGAGCGCTTCGCCGAGGGCGGCGGGCAGGCGTTCTCGGACGTGGTGGTGCTGGGGATCGGGGGGTCCGCGCTCGGCACCGTGGCGTTGCGCACCGCCCTCCTCCGCCCCGGCTGGAACGAGCTCGACGACGAGGCCCGCGAGTTCTTCCCCCGGCTGCACGTGCTCGACAACGTGGACCCCGCCACCCTCGGCCCCTTCCTGGACCGCGTGGACCTGGGCCGCACCCTCTTCAACGTGGTCTCCAAGTCCGGCGGCACCGCCGAGACCATGAGCCAGTACCTGGTGGTGCGCGGGCGGCTGGAGACGGAGCTGGGCGAGGGGTACCGGCGCCACCTCCTCTTCACCACCGACCCCGAGAAGGGCGTGCTCCGCCGCATCGCCCGCGACGAGGACATCGCCGCCCTGCCGATCCCCGGCGCGGTCGGCGGGCGCTTCTCCGTGCTCTCCGCCGTGGGGCTCCTCCCCGCCGCGCTGGTGGGGATCGACGTCCGCGCGCTGCTGGAGGGCGCGCGCGAGATGGCGGTCCGCTGCGACACGGACGAGCTGCGCCGCAACCCCGCCGGGCTCTTCGCCGTGCTCCAGTACCTGGCGGACACGGAGCTGCACGCCCCCATCCAGGTGATGATGCCGTACTCCGACCGGCTGCGCGACGTGGCGGACTGGTTCCGCCAGCTCTGGGCCGAGAGCCTGGGAAAGCGGAAGAGCCGCGCGGGCGAGGACGTGTTCGTGGGCCCCACCCCGGTCAAGGCGCTCGGCGCCACCGACCAGCACTCGCAGGTGCAGCTCTACGTCGAGGGCCCCTTCGACAAGACGATCACCTTCCTGTCGGTGCGCGACGAGCCCGAGGACGTGCAGATCCCCCCGCTCTACCCGGAGGTGGGCGAGCTGGGGTACCTGGGCGGGCACACCCTGGGCGAGCTGCTGCGCACCGAGATGCTGGCCACCGAGGCCGCCCTGGCGGCGCGCGGGCGGATGAACCTGACGCTGGAGCTGCCGCGGGTGGACGCGCACTCGCTGGGCGGGCTCCTCATGCTCCTCCAGATCGCCACCGTCTACGCGGGGTTCCTCTACGGCGTGGACCCGCTGGACCAGCCCGGCGTGGAGCTGGGGAAGGAGCTGACCTACGGCATCTTCGGGCGCGCCGGCTTCGACGCGGCCCGCGCCGAGTGGGAGGGGCGCGCCCCCAAGCGCGACGAGTGGACGGTGCGCTGACGCGCGGAACGCCCCAAACGGCTCCGTGTATCGGATTCCGGCCCGGATTCCCCGGGTCGACAACAACGAATCTGGAGAGATGGAAAAGCTCAAGGTCGTGGGTCTGATGACCCTGCTCACCGTGCTGCTGGTGGGGATGGGCGGCTACCTGGGAGGCAACGGCGGCGCCGTGCTCTTCTTCGTCATCGCCCTGGCGATGAACTTCGGGATGTACTGGTTCAGCGACCGCATCGTGCTGAAGCAGTACCGCGCCCACGTCGTGCAGCCCGGCGAGGAGGGCGGCCGCTTCGACCCGCTCTACCGCATGGTGGACCGGCTCCGCCAGAACGCCGGCCTCCCCATGCCGGTGGTGGCCGTCTCGGAGGAGATGCAGCCCAACGCCTTCGCCACCGGGCGCGACCACCGCCACGCCGTGGTCTGCGTCACCCGCGGCATGTGGGAGCTGGTGGCCCGCGGGCACATCGCCGTGGACGAGCTGGAGGGCGTCATCGCCCACGAGCTCGCCCACATCAAGCACCGCCACATGCTGGTGGGCGCCATCGCCGCCAGCATGGCCGGCGCCGTCACCCTCATCGCCAGCATCGCCCGCTGGGGCGCCATCTTCGGCGGCATGGGGCGCGACGACGAGGGGAACAACCCGATCGGGCTGCTGGTGATGGCCATCCTGGCCCCGATCGCCGCGATGGTGGTGCAGCTGATGATCTCGCGCCGCAACGAGTTCGAGGCCGACGCGGGGGGCGCCGCCATCTCCGGCAAGCCGCTGGCGCTGGCCGGGGCGCTGGTCAAGATCGAGGAGATCGCCCGCGCCCACCCGATGGGGATCTCCCCCTCCGCGGCGCACCTGGCCATCGTGAACCCGCTCTCGGGGGTGGGCGGCGTCATGAGCCTCTTCCGCACCCACCCGCCCACCGAGGAGCGCGTGGCGCGGCTGCAGGAGATCGCGGCCCGGGGCGCCGCGCGTTGACGGAGCTCCCCCCGGACGGGCACGCCTCCCGC
>DASUNK010000225.1:0-2856 GCA_036277195.1 Longimicrobiaceae bacterium
GCCACCCACACCAGGTGCCGCGCGGCGGCGGTGTGGCGGCGCATCAGCCGGGTGACGCCGAGGGCCACGAGCACGAGCGCCGAGCCGCGCAGCGCCGCGTCGAGCAGCGGGGCCAGGGCGGCGGAATCGGGGAAGCTCATCGTCCGTCCTCCCGGCGCGCGCGCTCGATGAGCCGGGCCAGCCGGTCCAGCTCGGCCGAGGAGGGGCGCGCGTCCTCGATCAGCGCGTTCACCACCTGCTCGGGGCTGCCGTTGAAGAAGGTGCGCACCAGGTGCCGCAGCGCGTTGGCCTTGGCCTGGCTGCGCGGCGTGGTGGGGAGGTAGACGTAGCGCTTGCCGTCCAGCTCGTGCGCCAGGCTCCCCTTCTCCTCCAGCAGCCGCAGCGCGGCCCGCACCGCGTTGTAGGTGGGCGGGTCCGGGAGGTCGTCGAGCACCTCCGCCGCCGTCGCCTTCCCGCGGCGGTAGATGATGTCCATGATCTGGCGCTCGCGGCGGCTCAGCTCGGCGGGAGGAGATAGGTTCATCGGCGCGGTGGGGAGGAAACGTGCAGAAAAAACAGCATGTGCGGAATAATCAGCAGGTGCCCGCCGGAAGTCAAGGGGGGGCGCGCGGGCCGCCCCGTCTTCCGGTCGCTCCGTCCCGCGCCACCGCCGCCGGACCCGCGGAGGGGAACACTCGGCCGCTCCCTTCGTAGCATACCGGGCCGGACCGTCGCCGGCCGTCTCCCCCCTTCCCCGCTCCCATGACCCGCTCCGCCCCGCCCGCCCCCGCGGCGCGCCATCCGCACGGACCGCTCGGCTTCCGGGTGCGCCCGCTGGCGCTGCTGGGCGCCTGGACGGTGGTGGGCACCTTCTTCGGCGCCCGCCGCTACATCAACGGCCTCCTCTTCGGCAACCGCGTCACCGAGCTGGAGCCGCTCCTCTCCGGGCTGGCCGACGCGTACCTGTGGGCCTTCATGACGCTGCCCATCTTCTGGCTGGCGCAGCGCATCCGCATCAGCCGGCGGCGCTGGGTGGTGCCCGTGCTCGTCCACCTGCTGGTGGCCATCGTCGCCTCGCTCATCTCCATCGAGTTCAACCGCGGCGTTTGGAACTACCTGCACCCGGAGGACCCGTCGCCCTTCCCCGCCTACTTCCGCGCCACCTTCTACTTCAACATCCAGTGGTACGCGGTGCTGGTGGGGATCAGCTACGCGCTCGACTACTACCGCCGCTACCGCGACCGCGAGGTGCAGGCCGCCCGCCTCAACGCGGAGCTGACGCAGGCGCAGCTGGAGGCGCTCAAGATGCAGATCCAGCCGCACTTCCTCTTCAACACCCTGCACTCCATCTCCGAGCTGGTGCACGAGGATCCCGACGCCGCCGACCGCATGATCATCCGCCTGGGCGACCTGCTGCGCCTGACGGTGGACAACGCGGGGACGCAGGAGGTGGCGCTCCGCCAGGAGATGCAGTTCCTGCAGGCGTACCTCGAGATCCAGCAGACCCGCTTCCAGGACACCCTCACCGTGCGCACCGAGCTGCACCCCGACGCCATGGACGCCCTGGTCCCCAACCTCCTCCTGCAGCCGCTGGTGGAGAACGCCATCCGGCACGGCACCGCGCGCCAGGGCGGGCGCGGGCACATCGAGATCGTCGCGGCCCGCGAGGACGGCACCCTGCGGCTGGAGGTGCGCGACAACGGCCCCGGCCTCGCCGCTCCGCAGCCGGGGCAGCGCGAGGGGGTGGGGCTGCGCAACACCCGCGCGCGGCTGGAGCAGCTCTACGGCGACGCCCACCGCTTCGAGGTGCGCAACCGCGAGGGGGGCGGCGTGGTGGCGCAGGTCGTCATCCCCTTCCGCACCGCGGGTGAGCCCGTAGCTGCCCTCTACGCGGAGGCCGCGTCATGAGCGTGCGCGTGGTGGTGGTGGACGACGAGCCCCTGGCCCGGCGGCGCGTGCTGCGGCTGCTGCGCGAGGAGGGCGACGGGGTGGAGGTGGCGGCGGTGTGCAGCAACGGGGTGGAGGCGGTCGAGGCCATCCGCGCCACGCGGCCGGACCTGGTGTTCCTCGACGTGCAGATGCCGGAGATGGACGGCTTCGGCGTGCTGGAGGCGCTGGGCCCGGACATCCCGGGCGTCATCTTCGTGACCGCCTACGACCAGTACGCGCTGCGCGCCTTCGAGGTGCACGCGCTGGACTACCTGCTGAAGCCCTTCGACGTGGAGCGCTTCCGCCGGGCGTTCGAGCGCGGGCGCACGCAGCTGCAGCGGCGGGCCTCGGGGCAGCAGCGCATCGTGGCGCTGCTGGAGCAGCTCGCCGCCGAGCGGCGCGAGCTGGAGCGCCGGCTCCCCGGCGCCCGCGAGCCGCAGCACCTGGAGTGGGTGATGGTGAAGGTGCGGGGGCGGCTGGAGCTGGTGAAGACGGCGGAGCTGGACTGGATCGAGGCGGAGGGGAACTACGTGCGCCTGCACGCGGGGAAGGGCTCGTACCTGATCCGCGAGAAGATCAGCACGCTGGAGGAGCGGCTGGACCCCGAGGCGTTCGTGCGGGTGCACCGCTCCACCATCGTGAACCTGAACCGGGTGCGGGAGCTGCGCCCCCTCCCCTCGGGCGACTACACGGTGACGCTCACCGACGGCACCGAGCTGAAGCTGAGCCGCGGCTACCGCCACCGGCTGGCCGAGCGCGTGGGCGAGTACGGGTGAGGGTGTTCTCCCAGGCGAGTGCCCATACCCCCTGCCCCGGCAGTTGAAACTGCGGGCAACAACTGCACGAAGTCCGCCTGCGCGGACTGCAACGGCCACCCCGGCGCGCTTCGGCGACCTGGCGACGCAACCCTCGCGTAGGGGCGCGATTCATCGCCGATGAATCGCGCCC
>DASUNK010000226.1:0-3741 GCA_036277195.1 Longimicrobiaceae bacterium
GCCGCTGTGGCAGGCGGGCCCCGCCGGGCGCACGCGGTAGAGCACGGCGTCGCCGTCGCAGTCCACGCGCACCTCCGCCACCGCCTGCACGTTCCCGCTGGACTCCCCCTTCTTCCAGAGCGCCCCGCGCGAGCGGCTCCAGTAGTGGGCGTGGCCGGTCTCGCGGGTCAGGCGCAGCGCCTCGGCGTTCGCCCAGGCCAGCATCAGCACCTCGCCGGTGCGCGCGTCCTGCGCGACGACGGGGACGAGGCCGCGCTCGTCGAAGCGCAGCGGGTCAGTCCAGGACATGCGGAACCCGGGGTGGCGGCGTAGGTTGTGGCGCCCGAATTGTACCCGGCGCGGCGCCCGCGGGGCAACCGCGCCGCTCCACCCCGATCCCGAGGACGGATGCTCGTGCACGCGCGGGAGCGCGTCCCCGCCTGGGCGGACGCGTGGCGGCGCACCGGACGGCTGGTGCTGCTGCTGGACTTCGACGGCACCCTGGCGCCGATCGTGGACCGACCGGAGGAGGCGGCCATGCCCCCCGCCACGCGCCGCGCGCTGGAGCGGCTGCGCGCGCTTCCGGGGGTGGAGGCGGCCGTGGTGAGCGGGCGCGGGCTGGCGGACGTGCGCGAGCGCGCCGCCATCCCGGGCATCGCCTACGCGGGGAACCACGGGATGGAGATCCACGGCCCCGGCGTGGAGCGCGTGCACCCCGAGGCGGCCGCCGCGCGCCCGGTGCTGGCGGCGGCGGCGCGCGCGCTGGAGCGGGTGGTGGCGGACGTCCCCGGCGCGTGGGTCGAGGACAAGGTGCTGACCCTCAGCGTGCACTTCCGCCTGGCGCCGCGGGAGCACGTCGGCGCCCTGACGCAGGCGGTGGCCGGCACGGCCGCGCTGCTGGGGCTCAGGATGACCACGGGGAAGGAGGTGCTGGAGGTGCGCCCGCCGGTGGACTGGGACAAGGGGAGGGCGGTGCTCTTTCTGCTGGAGCAGATGCGTCCCCCCGCCGGCGCGCCCGCGCTCTACCTGGGCGACGACCGCACGGACGAGGACGCCTTCCGCGCCGTGCGGGCGTGGGGGCCCTCGGGCGAGGGGGTGCTGGTGGCCGACCCCGTGCCGCCGGACACGGCCGCCGCCTCGTATCTCCGCGATCCCGCCGAGGTCGGCGCCCTCTTCGACGCGCTGGCGGAGATACGGAAAGCGGAAGGGTAGAGAGATGACTTCGAGAAAGTTGACGCTGAGGCTGGAGGAGGAACTGATCGACAGGGCGCGTGCCTACGGTGCGCGCCATGATCTGACACTTTCCCAACTCGTCAGCCGGTTTCTAGCCGCCCTGCCGAGCAGTACCGAGGCACGAGTGACACCGCATGTCCGCGAGTTGATGGAGATTGCGCCATCGGATGCGGATATCGCCGAGTACCACCGATATTTGGAAGAGAAGTACGGCCATTGATCGGAGCAAGAACACAGCGGGGACCCCGGAGGGTCCCCGCCGTGCAATTCCCTTCCGTCGCGCCGCGGTCAGGCCACCGGGCGCCGTCCCGTGATGACCCGCCAGGCGATCACGATCACTGCGATGATCAGCAGGACCCACGCGATGTTCCCCAGCGCGCTGATCACTCCGCCGACGCCGAGCAGGCCCAACAGCAGCAAGAGGATGGCGAGGATGAGGATGATGTCCACGATCGTCTCCCGTTCTCGGGTGCCGAGCAGTACCGCAACGGTCGCTTATCGGTAAAGCAACGTGCGTGCCAGGTGGCTAATGCGTTGCACGGCCAACGGTTTTGAACGCCCGTGGTTGCCGCTCGCGGCCGTTGGCGGCTATTATCTCCCCCTAATGCCGACCTCCCGCATCACCCAT
The DNA here is from genome assembly GCA_036277195.1 of Longimicrobiaceae bacterium. GTDB lineage: Bacteria > Gemmatimonadota > Gemmatimonadetes > Longimicrobiales > Longimicrobiaceae > Longimicrobium. Next base: position 1,841 of record DASUNK010000226.1, read on the forward strand.
GTCCCCCCCGGCTCGCAGGACCTGCTGGCCGGCGACGTGCGCCGCCGCCGCCGGGTGCAGCGCGAGTGGTTCGCGCTGGCCGAGGCGCACGGCTACCAGGAGGTGATCCCCCCCACCTTCGAGTACGAGGAGGTCTTCACCCGCAGCGCCGGCCCCGAGCTGGGCGCGCGCCTCATCCGCTTCGTGGACCGCGACGGGCGGCTGGTGGCGCTGCGCGCGGACTTCACCTCGGCCATCGCCCGGGTGGCGGGGACGCGGCTGGCGAACGCGCCGCTCCCCCTGCGCCTGTGCTACGCGGGGAAGGTGTACCGCCAGGAGGCGGAAGGGGTCGGGCGGCGGCGCGAGCTCTTCCAGCTGGGGGCGGAGCTGATCGGCGAGCCCTCGCCGCGCGCGGACGTGGAGGTGCTGCGCCTGGCCGTGGGCGTGCTGCGCGCGCTGGAGGTGCGCGACTTCCAGCTCAACCTGGGCGACATCCGCTTCATCCAGCCGCTCCTGGCGGGGCTGGAGCCCGCCGCCGCCGAGGAGGTGCGCGCGGCCATCGACCGCAAGGACCGCGCGGCGCTGGCGGCGGGCGCCCGCGCGCCGGGCGTGTCGGCGGAGGTGGCCCGCGCCCTTGCGGCGCTTCCGGACCTCATCGGCCGGGGCGAGGTGCTGCTGCGCGCCCGGGAGCTGGCCCCGGGTCCCGAGGCGGAAGCGGCGATCGAGCGGCTGCGGGCGGTGGACGCGCTGCTCACCCCCGAGGAGCGCGGCCACGTGGTGTACGACCTGGGCGAGATCCGCGGGCTGGGCTACTACACCGGGATCCAGTTCGAGGTGTTCGTGGCGGGGGTGGGGCGCGCGGTCGGCTACGGCGGCCGCTACGACGCGCTGCTCGGCCTCTACGGCGCCGACCGTCCCGCCGTGGGCTTCGCGCTGGAGACGGACGCACTGGCGGACCTGCTCCCGGACGAGGGCGGGTGAGGGGGCGGCCGCTGCGCGTCGCCCTCCCCAAGGGGCGGATGATGGACGAGGCCCTGGCGGCGTTCGGGCGGATCGGCTCCGCTGTGGACGCGGCCGCGCGCGGCTCGCGCCGGCTCATCCTCCCCTCGGCCGACGGGCGCTTCGAGTTCCTCCCGGTGAAGAGCGCCGACGTCCCGGTCTACGTGGAGGCGGGGGTGGCGGACGCGGGCGTGGTGGGGCAGGACGTGCTGCTGGAGACGGAGCCGGACGTGCTGCGGCCGCTGGATCTGGGCTTCGGCGGGTGCGTGCTGGCGGTGGCGGCGCCGCGCGGCGCGCCCTACCCGGAGCTGCCGGGGGGCGGCACGCCGCGGGCGGCCACCAAGTACGTGGCGGCCGCGCGCCGCTTCTTCTCCGCGCGGGGGGTGCAGGTGGAGCTGATCCACGTCTCCGGCTCGGTGGAGGTGGCGCCGCTGCTGGGGCTCTCGCACTGGATCGTGGACCTGGTGCAGACGGGGCGCACCCTGGCCGAGAACGGGCTGGTGGTGGTGGACGAGATCGAGCGCTCCACCGCGCGCCTCATCGTCAACCGGGCCAGCCACAAGCTGCGGCTGGACGAGCACCAGCGGCTGATCGCGGAGCTGGCCATCGCATGTCCGAGCTGAAGATCCGCCTGCTGCGCAGCGAGCCGCCCTTCGACGCGCTGCGCGAGGCCGCCGCCGCGTCGGCCACGGACGACCCCGCGCTGCGCGAGACCGTGGCCCGCATCCTCCGCGACGTGGCGCGCCGCGGCGACCTGGCGGTGGTGGAGTACACCCGCCGCTTCGACGACCTCGAGGTGGCCCACGCCGGGGAGCTGCGGGTCGGCGCCGATGCGCTGGCGCAGGCGGCGGAGGGGCTGGACCCGGAGCTGCTGGGGGCGCTCCGCCGCGCGGCGGAGAACATCCGCGGCTTCCACGAGCGGC
>DASUNK010000227.1:0-2370 GCA_036277195.1 Longimicrobiaceae bacterium
CCTCGCAGGCGCCGCGGTCGCGCGAGCCCAGCGCCACCGCGGCGCCCGCCTGCGCCAGGGCGTGGGCCACCTGCTCGCCCAGGCCGCGCCCGCCGCCGGTGACCAGCGCCACGCGGCCGCTGAGGTCGAAGAGCTGGGCGAGGGTGCGCATGCGGCCGTCCGTGCCGGGGTGTGCGGGAGGGCGCCGCGGCGCCGGGAGGGCTAATCTAGCGGACGCGTTTTCCCTGGCAAATGCTGGAAAAACTGAGCGCGGCTCAGTCCAGCGCGGGCGGGCGGAGGGCGAGATCGGGGGCGGGAGGTTGACCTGCGGCCGGAAACGCGTAGCTTTAGGGGGATTGAAACCTGCGTTGCCGGATGGCCGAAGACCTGGCGGGAGCGGCAGGTCTTCTTTTGTCTTCCCTCTTCGGAAGGACCTTTCGTGGTCGAGATTCAGCTCGCCGAGAACGACCGCCTGGACTGGGCGCTCAAGCAGTTCCGCCGCCGGATGATCCGCTCGGGCATGTTCAAGGACATGCGCCGGAAGCGCTTCTACGAGAAGCCGAGCGAGGCCCGCAAGGGCAAGGAGAAGGCCGCGGAGCGCCGTCGGCACAAGGACCGGAAGCGCGCGGCCCGCCGCCGCGACTTCTAGTCCCGGGCGATCCCACGGAGAAGAGGCCCGAGCCGGTGCGGCTCGGGCCTCTTTCCGTTCGCCCCGGAGGGGGTGCCTACCAGCGGTCGCCGCCACCCCCACGGCCACCGCCCCCACCGCCGCCGCCGTAGCCGCGGCCGCCGCCGCCCCGGCCCCCGCCGTCACCACCGGCGGGCGGGTCCAGCCGCACCACGTTCTCGGCCGCGGGGCCCTTCTGCCCCTGGACCACGTCGAACTCCACACGCTCGCCGTCGTTCAGCGTCTTGAAGCCGCTGCCCTGGATGGCGCTGTGATGCACGAAGACGTCCTTCTCTCCGTTGTCACGCGTGATGAAGCCGAACCCCTTCTCCGGATTGAACCACTTGACCGTCCCCGTTTCCGTCGCCATGTCCCCACCGTCTGCGAAGAAGTGACCGTTGCTCCCGCTGAACCACCGTGGGGGTAAACTACCCGGTCCGCGCCCGCGCGCAAGCACGGCGGTGCGGCGTCACCCCACCACCCGGTGGAACTCGGCCACCAGCCGGGGATCGAAGCCGCAGCCGGCGCCGTCCGCGAGGACGGCCAGCGCCTCGGCGTGCGCCAGGGCGGGGCGGTAGCTGCGCGGGGTGGTGAGCGCGTCGTAGCAGTCGGCCACGCAGAGGATCCGCGCGGTGAGCGGGATCTCCTCGCCCGCCAGCCCGTCGGGGTAGCCGCCGCCGTCCCACCGCTCGTGGTGGTTGCGCACCATCGGCCCCACCTCCCAGGGAAAGTCGAGCTCGGCCACGATGCGGGCGCCGGCCTCGGCGTGGGCGCGCATCACCACCCACTCCTCGGGGGTGAGCGGCCCCGGCTTGTTGAGGATGGCGCCGGGCACGGCCGTCTTCCCCACGTCGTGCAGGAAGGCGCCCATGCGGATCCAGGCCAGGTCGCGCCCGCCGAACCCCACTGCCGCGGCCAGGGCGCAGGCGTAGGCGGCCACGCGCTGGCAGTGGCCGGCGGTGTAGCCGTCGATCGACTCTATCTCCTCGCCCCAGCGCTGCACCACGCGCAGGTAGGTCTCCTCCAGCCCGTCGAGGCGCCGGTCCAGGTCGGCCAGCTCGCGCCGGGCGCCCAGCTCGGTGTAGAGCCGGTGGGCGCGGTTGAGCGAGCGCAGGGCGCGGCGGTTGTCGCCGCCGCGGAAGTGGAGGATGCCGCGCTCGCTCTCGGCCTCGGCCTCCACCAGCCGGTCGCCGGCGGCGCGGGCCAGCTCCACCGCCCGGGCCAGGTGCTCCTCCGCGGCCGCGGGCTCGCCCGCCTCGCGGTGGAGGATGCCGTAGCAGCGGTGGGCCTGGGCCAGCCGCCAGCGCGAGCCCATGCGGGTGGCGATGGCGTGCGCCCGGTCCACCGCGCGGCGCGCCTCGGCCAGGGCGCCCCGCTCCAGCAGCAGCTCGGCGCGGTTGAGCTCCACGGCGGCCAGGGTGCGCTCGTCGTCGAGCCCGGCGGCGATGCCCGCGGCGCGGTCGAAGCTCGCCTCGGCGGCAGCCGGGTCGCCGAGGGCGGCCAGCGCCAGCCCGATGTTGCTGAGGATCATGGCGGCGGCGCGCGGGTCGCCGGCGTGCTCCACCACGGCCAGGGCGCGGCGGTAGCGCGCCAGGGCGGCCTCGGTGTCGCCGCCGATGTCCTCGAGGATCCCCAGGTTCTGCTCCACCACCGCCAGCAGCCGCTCGTTGCCGGCGCCGGCCGCCAGGGCGCGGGTGCGCTCGTAGGTGGCGCGCGCCGCCGCC
>DASUNK010000228.1:0-6691 GCA_036277195.1 Longimicrobiaceae bacterium
GCCCTGGCCCCGCCGCCCGCCGGGGAAGTCCAGCGGCGGGCGCTTCCCCGGGTTCACCGTCAGCTCCGAGCGCACCCCCCGCACCCCGTCCACGTCCCAGGCGTCGTCGGTGGCGTAGCGCACCTCGTCGTAGTCCGGCAGCTCGCCGCGCAGCGTCACCACGCCGTCCTTTACCTCCACGGTGATGGCCTCGGCGTCCACCCAGGTGTCGTAGAAGAGCGCCTCCTCCACCTCCTGCTTGAGCTCCTCGTCCGGGCGCCGGCGGTTGCGCAGCCGGTGGTGGTACGGGCCCAGGCCGTAGCGCGCCGGGCCGTACACCCCGCCCTCCCACGCCGAGCCGTCGCCCGCGAACGACTCGTCCGCGCCCGGGCGCCCGCCGCCCAGCCCCGGGTGGGGGCGGAAGTCGCCCTCGCGGCCGAAGTCCGGCCGGGGGCGCACCCCGCCGGGTCCGTGCTCGCGGAAGGCGGCCGGCGAGCGGAAGTCGCCGTCGTACCGGGAAGGGCCGGGGCGGTAGTGCTGGGGCATGGGGATTTCCTCCTGCGCGTCGGGCGGGCCGGAGTCGCCGGAAAGCCGGTTCAGGCGCGCAACAACCGTTCCAGCCAGGGCTCCACCTCGCCGGCGGGCGGGCCCGGCGGCAGGGGGCGCCCGGCGTGCGCGTGGAGGACGCGGGCCAGCCGGTCGGGCCGGTCGGTGATGATGCCGTCCACTTCCCACCCCAGCAGGCGGCGCATGTCGCTCTCCTCGTCGACCGTCCACACGTGGACGGCCACGTTGCGGGCGTGCGCCTCGCGCACCAGGCGGGGGCTCAGCACCCGGCGGCCGCCGTGGCGCTCCGGCAGCTGGAAGGCGTCCACCCCCGGCGCGTGCAGGGGCGTGGCGTGCAGCAGGTGGTGCAGGTAGAAGGCGTACAGCTCCTCGCCCGAGGCGCTGGTGGGCCCCGCGTACGCCCCGAAGCGCGAGCGGTTGGCGCGCTTCCCAGCCGCCACCAGCACCCGGTGCTGGGCCCCCGCCTCGTGGATGGTGTCCCACACCGCCGGCTGGGCGCGCCCGTCCTTGATCTCCACGTTCACCCGCGCGCGCGGGAGGGCGGCGAGCACCTCGCGCAGGGTGGAGAGCCGGGCCGCGCCGCCGCGGCAGGGAAAGGTGGCGCCGCCGTCCGGGGTGAAGCGGTGCCCCGCGTCCAGCCGGCGCAGCTCGTCCACGGTGAAGGCGGAGACGGGGCCGCTCCCGTCGGTGGTGCGGTCCACCGTCTCGTCGTGGATGACCACCGCCTCGCCGTCGCGGGTGGGCTGGACGTCGATCTCCAGCAGGTCCGCCCCCCACCACTCCAGGGCGCGGCGGAAGGCGAGCAGCGTGTTCTCGGGGGCGAGGGCGGAGCCGCCGCGGTGGGCGATGAGCAGCGGCGCCCCGGCCAGGTAGCGGTGGCCGGGGCGCGATCCGCCGCGCACGGGGAGCCGGGGGAGCCGCACGCGCCTCAGCGCCGCGCCGCCTCCACCTGCTCCTGCTCGGCGGGGGTGATGCGGTACAGGCGGTAGAGCACCAGGTCCACCAGGTGGGCGGCCATGGCGCGGGCCCACACCAGCTTCTGCGAGTCGGCGCCCGCCTCCAGCTCGGCGGTGGCGGCGGCGTAGCGCTCGCCCAGGAAGGTGAGCACCTCCTCCACCGCGTCCGGGTGCGGCCGAGCGGGCACCGGCGAGTCGGGCGCGACGTGGTCGCACAGCAGCGCGTCCACGAAGGAAAGGAAGGCGGGGAACACCATCTCGGTCAGCGGCCCGCCGCCGGAGACGGCCTCCTCGCCGGTGAGCTCCTCCCACCCCAGCTCGTTCCAGTACAGGTCCTCGGCCTCACGGCGGAGGTGGGCCAGCCGCTCCGGCGGGAGCGGCGCGGCGCCCAGCCCCGCCGCCACCGGCTCGCGCCCCAGCCCGGCGCAGAGGCGCGCCCGGCGTCCCGCTACGAACGCCTGCGCGGCACCGGGGGGAGCGGCATTTCGGGTCATGCGAGCGGGACGGCGTGGGAACGGCTGGCGACGGCTCGCGGGCAACATAGACCCCGGCCGGAGCGGTCGCAACCCGCCGCGGGCGGGCGGTGTGGAGGGGGTGGGAGAGGGGACGGGGAGCGGCCGGTCAGCCGTGGCGCTGGGTGGTGCGGGCGCGCTCGCCGGCCAGGCGCCAGCGCATGCGGCCGGCCCAGCCGCAGCGGCCGCAGCGGCGCACGGGCGTGGCCGCCATCAGCGCGCAGAGGCGGTCCACCAGCGTGTGCGGCTGGGGCTGGCCCGTCATCGAGCGGCACTGCGGGCACTCCGGCGCGAACGGCAGGCGGGCCAGGTAATGGGCCGCCACCAGGGGCACCGCCGCCGCCAGGGCCAGGATCATCGTCATCGACACCACCATCAGCAAGCTGCACCTCCGCTGTCCCGATGCCGTTGATACCGCCGAGTGCAACTGCCGTTCCGCCCCTCCCCCACGCGGCCCCTTGCGTCCGGCGCGCGCGGGTGCAACTTCACCCCGAATCGTGCACTCCGTCTACTTCTCCCACGCGCGTGCCGTGGCGAAGCGCCCCTTCGACCTCGACGTGGTGATGCGCCGCATCCGCGCGGCGGTGCGCCCCTTCCCCAGGGCGGCGCTCTTCGAGCTGCAGGAGGAGGGATACGGCACCGCCTTCGAGCAGCTGGCGGCCTGCATCATCTCCATCCGCACCCGCGACGAGGTGACGCTCCCCACCGCGCGGCGGCTCTTCGCGCGGGCGCGCACCCCGGCCCGGGTGGCGGCGCTCTCGGTGGCGGAGGTGGACGCGCTGATCGGCAGCTGCGCCTTCCACGCGGCCAAGGCCCGGCAGCTGCGCGAGATCGCGGTGCGGCTGGTGGCGGAGCACGGCGGCGAGCTCCCCTGCGACGAGGCGGTGATGCTCGACCTCCCGGGGGTGGGCCCCAAGTGCGCGAACCTGGTGCTGGGGATCGTCTGCGGGCGGGCGAAGATCGGAGTGGACGTGCACGTGCACCGGGTGACCAACCGCTGGGGATACGTGGCGGCGGCCACGCCGGAGCGCACCATGGCGGCGCTGTACGAGGTGCTGCCGGAGCGCTACCACGTGGAGATCAACCGGCTGCTGGTGCCCTTCGGCAAGCACGTGTGCACGGGCCGCGCGCCGAAGTGCTCCACCTGCCCGGTGCTGGAGTACTGCCGCCAGGTGGGCGTCACCGAGCACCGGTGACCCGGCGCGCGAGTGGCAACGAACCTGCAAGACGGCTCGCCCGTGCGTCGACCTTCTCCAGTGCACGGGTGTGATGAGAATCGCCGATTTCATCCTGGCCAACCGGGAGCCGATCCTGGCCGAATGGGAGGCCTTCGCGCGCACCTGCGCGCCGGCCAGCGACACCATGAACATCGCGGCCCTGCGTGATCACGCCGACGAGATGCTCACGGTGATCGCGGCGGACCTCAAGACGCCCCAGGATCGGCGCGCGCAGTCCGAGAAGTCGAAGGGACAGGCGCAGGCCGAGGACCCCGAGGCGACGACGGCGGCCGAAGAGCACGGGGCGGGCCGGGCCGACAGCGGATTCACGGTGGAGCAGATGGTCGCCGAGTACCGGGCCCTGCGCGCCAGCGTCATCCGGCTCTGGACGAAGGCGAAGGGGGAGCTGGTTCCCGCGGACGTGGAAGACCTGACCCGCTTCAACGAGGCCATCGACCAGGCGCTGGCGGAGTCCGTGACCCGGTACAACCAGGACCTGGAGCAGGCGAAGGAAATGTTCCTCGCCATCCTGGGCCACGATTTGCGCACGCCGCTGGGCGCGATCTACACCTCGGCCAGGTTCATGCTCGACACGGACGAGCTGGAGGAGCCCCACCTCACGCTCACCACGCGCATGGCCCACAGCTCCATGCGCGCGGTACAGATGGTCGGCGACCTGCTCGACTTCACCCGGAGCCGGCTGGGAGGGGGCATCCCGGTGGTGCGGGAGGAGATGAGCCTGGGAAAGGCCGTGCACGACGTGGTCGACGAGGTCTCGGCGGCACACCCGGGCCGCCGGATCGAGGTCGACACCCGCGGCGAGGAGCGGGGGGAATGGGACCTGGCCCGCATCAGCCAGGCGCTGGGGAACCTGATCGGCAACGCCGTGGAGCACGGCGCCGACGGATCCGTCGTGACCGTCGAAGTCCGCGGGGAGGACGACGACCAGGTAGCCATCGCGGTCCACAATCGCGGCGTGGCGATCCCACCCGAGCGGCTCAACGGGATCTTCAACCCCATGAAGTCGCGGGAGTCGCCCTCGGCCAGCGGGCCGACCGGGAGCCTCGGCCTGGGGCTCTTCATCGCCGAACGGATCGTCAACGCCCACGACGGACGCATCGAGGTGGAGTCGTCGGAGGGGTCCGGCACCACCTTCACCGTCTTCCTGCCACGCCGCGAGCAGCCGGAGGCGCGCCGGTAGGCCCGCGGCTGCTCAGGCCGGCGCGCGGCGGCGGGGCGGGCGCGGGGGCGTGGCCAGCGTCCGCAGCTCGCGCACCAGCGCCGCCAGCGCGACCAGCACCCGCTCGTCGCCCTCGCGCAGCAGCGCCGCCAGCATGTGCTTGCACACCCGGTCGCGCCACAGGTGGTCGCCGCAGTCGCAGCGCGGGTGGTGCGGCGAGCGCAGGTCCACCCAGTGCGTCTCGTCTCCGCCGGTCACCCGGTAGCGCCCCGGCCCCTCCCGCACCGCGTGCAGCGTCACGCCCCTTTCCAGCCGCGCCGGGTCCACCCCGCCCGCGGCGGCGAAATCGATCGGCGGCCACGCCATGCCCGTCTCCCCCGAAAAAGATCAACCGAAACCACGCGGATTGCCCGTGCCTTGATACACCCGGCGCGCCTCTCGGTTTCGGTTGATCTTCGGAAGCCGCGCTCAGCCGCCGCTGGTCTTCCGCTCCCCGCGCGGGTGGCCGTGCGCCTGGTTCCGCGACTCGCCCGTGCGGTCCAGGTCGCGGTCGGTGCCGCGCTCGGCGCGCTCGGCCGCGCCGAACGCCTCCCCCTGCTCCTCCTCGCCCTCGAGGGTGCGACCCGTGGTCAGGTTCCCCTGACCCGTCTGCGTGGTCTTCTTCAGCTCCGCCATCGTCGTTCCTCCCCTGGTTGCGTGTCGACGGGGGACGCAGACGGCAAGACGTGTTCCCGCAACAGGATAGGCGCCTTCCACCCCGTCTGCTCCCGGCGGCCGATACAGGGGTGTTGCGCGCCCTTCGCGGATGCGGTAGCTTGGGCTGTGGACCTCCCGCTCGGTGCCAGGGAGAGCGCCCCCCGTGCCGGTCGAGAGGAGGTCGGGCTTGCACATCTGGGATGATTTCTCCGGGTCCGCCCCGACGACGCTCCGAGTTCGGAACGCCCCGCAGCCGCCGTGCTGCGCGGGCGTTTTTTCGTCCCACCTACGTGGAGGGTGACATGCTCGATTCCGGGATGATCAACAAGATCCACAAGGCAAAGGACTATGCATCCCAGCCCGAGCGCATCCACTTCCGCAAGCTGGAAGTGGAGTTCGATGGGAACAACGGGCAGCACTACGTCGGCTTCGATTCCGGGCACTGGCACTGCGACTGCGACTACTTCCGCGGACACCGCACCTGCAGCCACACGATGGCCATGGAGCGGGTGCTGGGGGTGATGGCTCCCGCCGAGGTGGAGGTGGGCTGACCCGGGGGAATCCACGCCAGGTGCAGGACGCAGATCGCCGCGAGGACCGAGCCCCGCGGCGATCGTGTTTTCAGTGCGAAGTGCGAAGTGCGAAGTGCGAAGTGCGAAGTGCGCTACTCCTCGCTGCCATCCAGCGGAATGGTGACGGTGAAGGTGGTTCCCTTCCCCGGCACCCCTGCCGACGCGGCCCACACCCGGCCGCCGTGCGCCTTCACGATCTCCTTCACGATCAGCAGCCCCAGCCCGGTGCCACGGATGCCGCGGGTGGACTCGCCGCCCACGCGGCCGTACCTGCGGAAGAGCGCCGGCAGCTGCTCCGGCGCGATGCCGATCCCCGTGTCCTTCACCGTGAAGACGGCGCACCCCCCGCGCTCCGCCAGCGACAGGGTGATCCCCCCGCCCTCGGGCGTGTACTTGATGGCGTTCGACAGCAGGTTCTCCAGCACCTGCCCCAGCCGCTCGGCGTCCACCCTCCCCCGTACCGGCTGGCGCGGCAGGTCGAGCTCGATGGCCTGCTGCCGGGCGCCCGCCCGCGGCCCGGCCTGGCGCGCCGCCTCCTCGGCGAGGGCGCGCAGGTCCGCCGGGCGGCGGTCCATGCGCAGGAAGCGGGCGTCGATGGTGGCGAAGTCGAGGTAGTCGTCGATGAGCCCCACCAGCTTCGCCGCCGAGGCGTCCGCCAGCGACACCAGCTGCTCCTGCCGCGGGGTGAGCGTGCCCGCCTTCCCCGAGAGGAGGAGCTTGAGCACGCCCGCCACGTTCCCGGCCGGGTTGCGCAGGTCGTGCGTGACCATCGAATAGAAGTCCGCCTTGACGGCCTCCAGCTGCCGCTGCGCCACGTTCCCGGCGCGGTGCACCAGCGCCTGCTGGAGCGCGCACAGGAAGGGCACCGCCTCGCCGGCGCAGAGGTGCCGCTGCTCCACGTAGCCGTCGGCGCCCCGGCGCACCGCCTGCGTGGCGGCCTGGGTGCCGCCCTCGCCGGTGATCATCACCACCGTCACCTCGTCGTCGTGCGCCCGGACCCGCTCCAGCACCT
>DASUNK010000229.1:0-2680 GCA_036277195.1 Longimicrobiaceae bacterium
GCAGCGCCAGATCGCCCCCGCGCTCCGCATCCACCCGCATGAACTGGCGGAACGCCGAGGGGGTCTGGTTCAGCACGGTGACGCCCTCGCGCTGCACCAGCGCGTGGAAGGCTTCCGGATCACGGCTCACCTCGAACGGGACGACGACGACGCGGCCGCCGTACAGGAGCGCGCCCCAGATTTCCCAGACGGAGAAGTCGAAGGCGCAGGAGTGGAAGAGCGTCCACACGTCGTCCGGGCCGAAGCCGAACCACGCGTCCGTGGCGCTGAACAGGCGGGCAACGTTGCGGTGCTCGATCAGCGCTCCCTTGGGCGCGCCGGTGGAGCCGGAGGTGTAGATGACGTACGCCAGGCTCTCGGGGGTCGCGCCGCTCGCGGGATTCTCCGCACTCTCCGCCGCGATCTCCGCACGCGCGGCGTCGAGGCTGATGAGCTCTACGCCATCCGGCACCGTGAGGGTCGCCCGCACCTTCTCCTGCGCCAGCACGACGGGGACGCCGGCGTCGGAGAGGGTGAAGGCGAGACGTTCCGCGGGATACGCGGGGTCCAGAGGCACGTACGCGCCGCCCGCCTTGAGCACCGCCAGGATGCTGACCACCATCTCCAGGCTCCGCTCCAGGCAGATCCCCACGCGCACCTCCGGGCCCACCCCACGCCGCCGAAGGTACCGGGCGAGCTGGTTGGCGCCGGCGTTCAGCTCCGCGTAGGTGAGCGACTCCTCCTCGAAGCGCACGGCCACCGCCCCCGGCGTGCGCTCCGCCTGCGCTTCGAACAGCTCGTGGATGCACTGGTCCGCCGGATATTCGGCTTCGGTCCGGTTCCACTCCTCCACCACCAGCGCGCGCTCCGCATCCCCGAGCAGCTCCAGCTGCGAAAGCCGCACGTCCGCGTCCGCGGCGACCTGCTCCAGCACCCGCTCCAGGTGGCCGAGCATCCGGTCGATCGTGCCGCGCTCGAAAAGGTCCGTGCTGTAGTTTAGTTCTCCACGGAGGCCCTGGGGGGTCGCCGCGAGTTCCAGGAAGAGGTCGAACTTGGCGCTCGCGAGCTCCGCTCCGGCTCCGCTCACCTCCAGCCCCGGCAGAGCGACTCCCCTGCCCTTGGTGTTCTGCAGCGTGAACATCACCTGGAAGAGCGGCAAGTGGCTCAGGCTGCGCTCCGGCTGCAGCTCGGCCACCAGCTTCTCGAAGGGAAGCTCCTGGTGTGCGTACGCGCCCAGCGTCGCCTCCCGCACCCGCCGCAGGGTCTCGCGGAAGGAGGGGTCTCCCGAGAGGTCGGTGCGCAGCACCAGCGTGTTCACGAAGAAGCCGATCAGCCCCTCCACCTCGCCGCGCGTGCGCCCGGCGATCGGGCTGCCCACCACCACGTCCTCGCTCCCGGCGTACTTGCCCAGCAACACCTGGAAGGCGCCCAGCAGCGTCATGTACAGTGTCGCCCCCTCGCTGCGTCCCAGCGCCTGCAGCCGCTCCAGCAGCTCCGGGGAAAGCTCCACCGGAACCGACGCGCCCCGGTACGTCCGCACCGCCGGGCGGGGGTGGTCCGCAGGCAGCTCCAGCAGCTCCGGCGCGCCCGCCAGGCGCTCCTTCCAGTACGCCAGCTGCCGCTCCAGAGCCTCGCCCGCCAGCTGCTCGCGCTGCCACACCGCGTAGTCCGCGTACTGCACCGGCAGCTCGGCGAGCGGCGACTCACGCCCCTCACGGTACGCCTCGTACAGCGCCGACAGCTCGCGCAAGAGCACCCCCAGGCTCCACCCGTCGCTGACGATGTGGTGCATCGAGAGCAGCAGCACGTGGTCTTCCTCGCCCAGTCGCAGCAGCGCCGCACGGAAGAGCGGGCCCGCCGAGAGGTCGAACCCCCGCCGCGCTTCCTCCCCGGCCCGGCGCCTGACCGCCGCCTCGCGATCCACCTCGCTCAACCCCGACAGGTCCTCCACCGGCAGAGCGAACCCGCCGAAGGGCGCGATCACCTGCACCGGCGACCCGTCCACCTCCGTGAAGACCGTCCGCAGCGCCTCGTGCCTGCGGACGACCTCGCCCAGCGCGCGCTCCAGCGCCGCGGCGTCCAGCGCGCCGCCCAGGCGCAGCGCGGCGGGGATGCTGTACTGCGCGCTCCCGCCCTCCAGCCGTTCCAGGAACCAGAGGCGCTCCTGCGCGAACGAGTGCGGGAGGGGACGATCACGATCGACAGGTACCACCGGCGGCAGCACCGGCAGCCCCGCGCGGCGCATCTCCTCCACGCGACCAGCCAGCTCCGCCACCGTGGGCCCCTCGAACAGCGCCCGCAGCGGCAACTCCACTCCGAACACCTGCCGCACCCGCGACACCACGCGTGTGGCCAGCAGCGAGTGCCCGCCCAGCTCGAAGAAGCTCTCCGTCACCCCCACCCGCTCCAGGCGCAGCATCTCCGCCCAGATCTCCGCCAGCACTTCCTCCACCGGCGTCCGCGGCGCCACGTAGCGCTCCTCCGCCGACGCGAGCTCCGGCGCCGGCAGCGCCTTGCGGTCCACCTTCCCGCTCGGCGTCAGCGGAAGCCGCTCCAACGGGACGAACGCCGCCGGCACCATGTAGTCCGGCAGCTTCCGGCGCAGGTGCTCGCGCAGGATCCCCGCCTCCACGTCCCCCACCACGTACGCCACCAGTCGCCTGTTCCCCGCCTCGTCTGCGTGCGCAACCACCACCGCCTC